>LBZL01000001.1:0-11195 GCA_000994705.1 Candidatus Nomurabacteria bacterium GW2011_GWB1_40_7
GTTTCTCCCATCATAAATCTTGCAGGCGGAATATTAAACCACAGAAAAGCCAAAGTAGCTCCGGTAATAACGCCCGAAAAAGCCGCCAAATCAATTTGATTATTTGCATAAGCGATCACAGAATATGCGGCAAAGATAGAGGCCAGAACTCCGCCGGAAAGCCCGTCTAGGCCATCAATTACTCCGCTAGAAAAAGTAGCCAATGCTACTATGATAAAGAGTGGAATAATTAAAATCCCTAAATACAAAAAACCGTCAAAGGGAATATGGATGGATGTCATTCCAAGTTTATAAAAAAACCAAGATCCGGCGACAAGTCCGCATAAAATAATTACGATAATTTTTGCTCTTGTATACCAAGCTGAGTTCCTGGTTATGCGCGACTTTCCGATAATCTCTAAAATGTCGTCTATCAGCCCCACCAGGGAACCTAAAACAAGAATGCCAAGAGGTAGCAAAGTTTGAGCACGGCTGAAAAAATTCATCTTTAGAAAAAAATCATTGGGAAAAATAATTGAAATTAAGAAAAATAAAAAAGTGATTATTAGAACTGAGGACCAGATGATAATGCCACCCACGCATGGCACAGAAATTTCCGCTCTTTCTTTGGCGTGGTGTATGGCCTTAAATTCAATGGAAGTTGTATCTCCGCTTCTTACTTTTTTCTTCCACATTTTATATTTATAGAAAAAATGTGTCGCCGTCGGCGTTAAGAAAATAGCCAAAAAGAAAGCGAAAACCGTCGGTATAGAAATTTTAAGCAAATTTATAAGCATTAAGCTATTATAGCATGTAACTTTTTTGATTAAAATGTACACACATGTTATTGTCTTTAAGTGAACAAAATGACTTTAAGCCGCGTCTTACCCATAGTTGTTTTCGCACTTTTCTTGATTCCTATCGCCACCTCTTCCCTTCTGGATTTGGAGAAGAAAAGGGAAAACGAAATAATTCAGCAGAAAATTATAGCCGAACAAGAAGCGCGGGAAAAAATCTATTTAATGGGTAAATTTGAACCAACTCAAAATGAACATTTTGTGGTAGTCCCGACAGAATATGGTGTGAACGATTACCCAATGTATTTGCGCAAAGAAACTCTTGATGCCTTTTTAAAAATGGCAGAGACTGCTAAAAAAGATGGGATAGAATTGAAAATCGCCTCGGCAACTAGAAATTTCGATAGCCAAAAAATTATCTGGGAAAATAAGTGGAACGGAGTTCTACTGGCCGACGGCAAAAATCTTTTTAAAAATTTCCCCGATGAGTTAGAACGATTTAAAAAAATATCAGAATACAGTGCTGTCCCGGGCACCTCACGACATCATTGGGGCACGGATATTGATATCAATGATTCAACCCCTTCTTATTTCAAAACTGAAAAAGGAGAAAAAGAATATGCGTGGCTAGTAAAAAATGCTCCCCTCTTTGGTTTCTGCCAATCATATACGCTTAAAGGACAAGATCGCCCAACTGGTTACTATGAAGAAAAATGGCACTGGTCTTATATGCCACTTTCTAAAAATTTTACCGAGGAATACTCAAAACTTGTTAAGGAAAACGAGATAAACGGTTTCCTGGGTGATCAATACGTCGTCGGACAAAATTTGATTGACGATTATGTTTTGGGAATAAACCTAGATTGTATTTAGTATACCTCCTTCTGATAGCACTTTTCGCAGTAGACAATCTCAGGTCTCTCGGGAGCATAAGAAGTTTCAAACTCTACGGAACAACGTCCTTTATGGCCATGTTCTTTTTTTTCACACATGCATTTTCTGTCCCAAAGCTGCATCGGTTGTCGGTTAAGGTTGCGATCATGATGGCGACAGTTGTGACAGCATAGAGGCAGAGGAATTTTTAACCGCCGATAAAACTGAAGCTCGGACTCAATTATGCGAAATGCCTTTGAGCAATTTTTAAGAAGAGCTTTTTGGGGGTCCTGTTCCCAGGATGCACATAAAATGATCTCCTTAAGTACATTATCTTTTATAATGACGTTATTATCCACGAGTTCGCTTCCCCTGATAGTGGGTTTATAATCTTTTTCTTTTAAGTCCTCCCAAAAATATCCACCTTCGAGCGCCTCGTCTTTGCCTTTCGGAAAGAATTCTTCCGCCATGGTTTTATTATGTGCATAGAGTGAAAGCATCGGTGGAAAAAATTCTCCATAAGTATAAACATTGCCTTTCTTGTCTCGGTAGGGCATGTCGTTCATGTGCGCAATAATTTTCTGGCGTAGCTTTTTGTATTCTGTTTCAGAATATTGTTTATTAAAAATACAAAATTGCTTGTTGTGTAATCCCACACAGCCGAAAATGTCGGATGAAGACACGCAGAATAAACTGTACTCAGCATTTCGAGCGGTTGACCACATTTCATAACAAAAACGTAGCCCGTTAACGCCCAATCCGCAGCTCGAGCTTTCATAAATTAATTCCGCCCCATTTCCCCACGCAGAATAATCGTAGCAATCCTTAACTGGACCTTTTTCTACAAAGCTCGTATATCGCGAGTCCTGTGTATCTATTGCCATATAGCTATCACGAACATTTTTACAATTGTGAATATACTCACCGGACACATTTGCATTTTTAACACCCTCCATAAATCTCACTGGATTCTTAGACCACAATTTTTTCGCTTCTTCTGCCCACTTTTGTATCTCCTCCTGTGACTCTGAATTAAATTTGCGCAAAAATTCTTGATATTCCTCTTTAGACAAGGACTGATTAAATAAACAGTATTTCTTGTTCCGCAAATTTACACAACCAAAACAGTCGTTGCAACCCACGCAACTCTTCGAAAAGTAGAGATTGTAGGAATCATGACACTGGACGCTCCAAAAACAATTAGCGCAGGAGTTAAGCCAGAAGCACTCATAACAATTCTCTGACTTGCCAACGAAAGAACAATCTATGCACTGTCTCGAGTGAGTTAAATTTGTTGAGTATGCGCAATTTTCAGAGTAATTACTGTTAAAAACCAAATAGCAGTTTTTGAGAGCTGTGTAATTACTAGAATATTCGCTATTCACTCCAAAAATTGACGATTGAGCATAGAGTGGAACTTTGTGCAATAGTTCGTTGAGTTGCTCAAAAAATGGCCGTGAAAAATCAAAGTCTTGCCCATAATCAAGTGGGTCCCATTTATCTGAAAACCAAACAGCATTTTCATAAACCACAGCATCGGCATCGGGAGATATGGTAGAGAAAATTTCTTTGCCTGAAAATGCGCACTTTATCTTAAACAAAAAACGCTCGTTGCGAAACGCAAGCCGGCGTCTAAGTCGACACTCCGGACAAAAGCTCGGTGGCGGAACTTTTATTTTTTCATAGAAATTAAAATCCTCTGGTTCAATTACAAAGTCTTTTTTGCAGTTTTGACAAACCTTAGTTTGAGTTTGCATCTTCTTGTTTCAACTCATCTTCTAAATTTTTTGCAGCGACTTGCATAGAATTGTTTAGGTCTCCCCAGTCTGGCAATTCTTCTACGGATTTTACGCCCATAAAAGACAAAAGCTCAAAACTTGGTTTATAAATATACCTTCTGCTGTCTTTTGTATCTACGGTCTTTTCTATAAGCCCACGCACTGATAAAGCGCGCAGGGTAAAACTTGAATTTACTCCCCTGATATAATCAATCTCCGCTCGAGACACACCGTTTTTATAAAGTACGATGGAAAGTGTTTCTAGACTGGCCTTAGAAAGTTCTTTATTCAACTCTTCTTTTTGTAAATGCTCGATTAGTTTTGAAAGTTCTGGCGCAGTGCCAAGCGTTATCTCATTGTCATTCTCAATAAACACTATTCCCCTATTTTGTAAATTTTCTTTCAATTTTTCTATGCCTTCGTCTATTTCTGTTTGACCAACCTTCAAAATATCCGTCAGTTTTTTACGAGAAACTGGTTCGCTTTTGAAAAAAAGTATTGATTCGATCTGTTGTTCTATGTTCATATTTTTAAAAAATAATTTTGTAAAGAATTTTAAGAAACGTGGGTTCCCTGTCCTTGTGTCTCCGAGGGCGAAGTTTCAGAAATTCTTTGCAAAATTATTTCTTCGTTTTCTTGCACAGCATTTATTATTCCTTGCCTAACAAGTTCTAGCATAGCAAGAAATCCAACAATTACAACCACCCTTTCTTCTTTGGTTTCCGCCTTTCCGGAGAACTCTTTGAAATTCATTTTTAGAGAATTTTGTATTCTATCAGTCAGCTTATCTATCATCTCTTCAATGCTTATGACAGTTCGCACTTCCACCTCCGGTAAAAATACTTTCTTCGGCATCGCTCCTAAAACATTCCTCGCGAAAGTCATCATGGATTCTCTGGTAATTTGTTCATCCGGCAAGAAAACCAAAAAATCGTTCTTTCGTTCCAGTGGAGCGAAAATTATTCTTTTACCAAAATCCCTTTTGATATTTCCGGAAAGTTTAGTAAATATCTCATACAAACGTAACCGTTCTTCTAAATTACGAATATCTCCTTCTTCTTCAGAAGTAAGATCAAGATTTGGCAAAAGCGATTTGGATTTGATCAAAAGCAAAGTAGAAGCAACAAGTATGAAACTAGAAACTTCCGCCGGCGGAAGTCCACCTAATTTATTCATATAAGCCAAGTAGTCTTCCGTAACTTGCGCCAATGAAACATCGCTAATATGCAGTTTACGTTTTTCAATTAAATCTAAAAGTAACCTAAACGGCCCTTCAAAATTTATGGTTTTTATCTGAAAAGCATCTGTTTCCATTTATTTATCCGCCTAAATTTTCTTTATTAAAAATTTTGGTGGATTTATATTCTTCAATAAATTTATACAAAAGCCTTACCGGAGAACCCACCGCCCCCGTTGCAAGATTTTCTCCAGCCATTGCGACCATGCGAGGAGCCATATCTATGTGTGCCCATTTGCAATCTTTTATAAATTGATGCAGAAAAATTGCGCCATAAATCGCTCCGCCATAGCGGGAATCCTTGTTGTGAACATTTGTGACGTCGCCGAGAGAACCTTTTATTTCATTTTCAAATTCTTCCCATATCGGTAAACGCCAAACATAATCCCCAGTTTTTTCTCCTATTTTTTCAAATGTTTTCGCTAGTTCATCATCTTCTGTAAAAATTGCTGACATTCTTTCACCTAAGGCCACCATTGCCGCACCAGTCAGTGTGGCAATATCTATCACCACCTCTGGTTTATATTTTTGCGCATAGGTCAATGCATCCGCCAAAATTACTCTTCCCTCTGCGTCAGTATTTAGGACTTCAATCGTCTTACCAGACATCGAACGAATCACATCTCCCGGTCTATAACTTTTACCAGAAGCCATATTTTCAACTGCTGGAATAAGCCCTACAATATTTTTCTTCAATTTCATTTTTGCCGCGAGAGCAATCGTATGAATTACAGCCGCACCTCCGGACATATCCATATTCATGCCAAGAAGCGATGATGAAGGTTTTAAGTTTATTCCACCAGCATCAAACGTCACTCCCTTACCGACAAGTACAATAGGTTTTTCTTTTTTTGGCCCACCCCAATATTCCATAATGATGAATTTCGATTCTTCGTCCGATCCTCGCCCAACAGAAAGAATAGCCCGCATGTTTTGACGCTCCATTTCTTTTTCGCCAAGTACGGTAACTTTTATCGATAAACCTTTCACTGCTTCTTTTGCTTTTTCCGCGAGAATTTTGGGGGTCATATCTCCACCTGGAGTATTCGCAAGAGTCCTTGTTTTATTTACTTCTTCGGCGATCATGTGTCCTTTTAGGAGTGCTTTTTCGGTTTTTTTATCCACACCAGAAATAATAACTTCCTTAATAAAAGAAAATCCATCTTTCGTCGGCGTTTTATATTCCACAAATTCATAATTTGCGAAATCAAGCTGTGAACCGATAATTTCGCCTAATTCTTCATCCGTAATTTTTGCATTTTTAAATTTAAAATCATCAAAACTAAAAGCTATTTTTTCTGCTTTTACACTTTTCGCCATTACAATCATTTTGCGAACGAGTAAAAATAGCTTTCTCAGGTTCATCCCGTTAGAAATAGAGGGTCGCTGCGAGCCCTCGCGATTTCTAACGGGATTCATTTTGTTTTCTTCGTCGCATTTCAAATAAAGCGTTTTTACGCCATTTTCTTTTATGATTTCGTCCTTATTTTTAGAATTTATATTTACAAAAAGTAAATCTTTTTGACTGGCTGGTTTTTGAAAAGTAATTTTTAGCATATTAGTACCCTTCGTCTGTTAATCTTTCGTCTATTCTGTTCATATCTCTTGGAAACATTGATGCTTCACGAATATTTTTAAGTCCTAATAATTGCATCGTGATACGTTCCGCCCCAAAAGCAAAACCTCCTTCGGGTGGAACTCCATATTTAAAAGCTTCTAAAAACATTTTTATTTTACTTGGATCCATTTTCCAAATTTTCACGTGCTCCATAAGCTGATTGTAGTCATTAATTCTTCTCCCACCAGAAAGCCATTCAACTCCACGACACAACAAATCCATTCCTTCATTAAATTCTGGTTCTTCTTTGCTTGGATAAACATAAAATGGTTTTTTGCGAGTTGGATATCCGTAAATAAAAACAAAATCGGAGCCAGTTTCTTCTTTGACAATCTCGCAAATCTGTCTTTCATCTTCCGGATTTGTATCTTTTTCTCCTCGAACATCACGTCCAAATTTTTCAAAAATTTTCTGTTGAACTTCCGTTAAGGAATAAGTTGGGGTCTTTTCTATCATTACGGGAAGCGAGGCATTTAATAGTTTTAGATGTTCGGCATTTTTAATTTCCACTTGTTTTAAAATATATCTGAAGGTTTTTTCGGCCATATCACGCACATCCTTCCATGAATCAATAAAACCCATTTCCGCGTCCAAGCAAACTATTTCTGTTAAATGCCTGGTCGTAGAGGATGGTTCTGCGCGAAAAACTTTATTCACGGAAAAACATCTCTCAAAAGCGGACATGACAATTTGTTTGTAAAGTTGCGGTGATTGAGTTAAGTATGCTTTTTTATCAAAATAGTTAACCTGAAAAACTTCAGCTCCACCCTCAGCCGTGGCAGGAGTAATAGCTGGCGCTTGAAATTCAAAAAAATTATTTTTTTTCATAAATTCCCTAAAGGAATCAATGATTGTTTCTTGTATTTTAAAAATTGCTTGAACTTTTGGCTGCCTCAACACCAACGCTCTGTTATCAAGCTCTGTGGTTAATTCCAAATTATAGCCTTCAAGTGATAAGTCAAAGGGCAATTCTTTTGCTTGACTAAGTACCTCAATGCCGATGACCTCAAGCTCAACATCTCCATTTAATACATCTTTTTTTACATTTTTTTCCGGGCGCTTGTTAACAATACCGGTAATTTTCAAAACCCATTCCGGGCGGATTTCTTTGGCTTTTTCTATCGCCTCAGTATGGCTAGGCAAAGTAACACACTGCACGAGGCCCGTCATGTCCCGCATATCAAAAAACACCATTTTCCCCTGATCGCGCCTGATATTCACCCAGCCGGCAATGACGACTTCTTTGCCAACATTGTTCTTCAAATCTTTTATATAAACTCTATTTTGCATATATCTTGTTTTAATTAAATAATTTTTAATAAACATGTACTCCGATTTTTTCTCGCACTTCTTCCATTTTTTTTGCCGCGATTTTTTTTGCTCTTTCACTGCCAGCTTTAAGAATCGCAAGCGCTTTCGGAATATCTTTTTCAAATTCTTTTCGCTTTTCACGAAGTGGTGCGATAAATTTCTCAATATCTTCTATCAGTAATTCTTTCAGTTCTTTATACTTCCCTGCTTTTTCTTCGTAAATATTTTTTAGTTCATCTTCGCTACGAAAAAGTTTGTGAATTGCATATACGTTTTGAGGTACTCCTCCGCTTGAGTCGGTGACAATACTCATCACGCACTTTTTTATTTCTTCATATTCGGCAAAAAGCGGAATAATGTTGCCATAACTTTTGCTCATTTTTCTGCCGTCTGTCCCCGGAACTATTGCCACATCTTTTAAAATCATCGGCTCCGGCAGTTTAAATGTTTCTCCGTATATATGATTAAATTTTTCGGCTATATCGCGAGCTATTTCCACGTGCTGTTTTTGGTCGGCTCCAACCGGCACCATATCCGGACCATACATCAAAATATCCGCGGCCATCAATACAGGATAATTAAAAGTGCCAACATCAATTTCTTTGTTTTTCGCTTGCGCGTCTTTGAAAGCGTGGGCGCGCATCAAGTACGGCATTGTAGTTATCGTATCAAAAATCCAAGCCAGTTCGGCGTGTTCTCCGATTTCGGAGAGAATGCAAAGCATGATAATCGGCTATAAAAACATAACCGCCGTGTTCTTCTTGCAAATCAACAAATTGCTTCATTGCCCCGAAATAGTTGCCGATATGCGGTCTCCCGGAAGGCTGAACGCCTGATAAAAATACTTTTTTAGACATGTTCATAATAAACTTTTATCGAATAAACTAATTGGGAAAGTATCTTGCGCATCTAGTAAACCATTTTTTTTGTTTCTAAACTTTCCAGTAAATCCCCCCTCTTCTTTCCTTTGTTTAAATGTTTTTATAACTTTATGATTCGAAGTTTCTATATCAAGGATAATTTTTTCTTTCATACTGTTTTTTATTCTTTCATTAGACATTGAAATATATTCCTCAGAAATATCTATACCCAGATAGTCATGTCCAAGAAGTTTAGCTGCTACAAGGGTTGTTCCACTTCCACAATATGGGTCCAATACAACTCCTCTTTTTTCATTTAGAACAGAATAAATACATCTTGCAGGTAATACTAAGGGAAATGGTGCTGGATGAGGATTTTTATTTTCTGGTCGTATTTTCCATACAGAGGTTAATAATGCGTGCTTAGAAAGTAATTCTTCACCAATTTTATTATCTTTGATAGAAGGTTTATATAACCAATAAATTCTTTCATCCGTTTGCCAAAATCTCCATCCTCGTATGTTTGCAGCGATTCCCCTATCCCATATAATTTCTTGCCTAATAACCCAATTAGTCTTTAATAACCATTCAATTGGATGAATCATCGTACCCCGTTCCCAACGAGTTTTATGATTATAGAAAAAGTGTCCACCATTTTTCGTAATTCTATAAATTTCGTTTAAAACTGCAATTTGTTCTTTTTGATATTCTAGTTCTGATTTTTTATCAGATGCAATATCATATTTAACATTTTTTACAAGCCAACCTTTTTTATTTTCTTGTTTATTGTAAGGAGGAGAAGTAACTCCAACATCAATAAAATTACTTGGAAGTTTTTTTAAAACTTCTAATACATCACCCTTTAAAATTTTATTTGTATTTTTTTTCATCTTATATCTTTTTTTGTATTTAAAAATTTGAAAAAATTTTTGTTGAAATACTTCTCACTCTTTAAAAAAGTATTTTTGTTGAAATAGATAAAGTTTATAGATCTGTTGTTTTTAAAATGGCTATAATTAAAATTTGCCATTCTTTTATATTCACCAATCTTACGTTTTTTAGGTAATTGCTCTTTTAACCTTTTAGAAATAGCTAGAAATGGTATTTCTAAGATGTAAATTAACTCCCCATCTAAAAAACCAGATAGTAGTAAGTTGGGATTTATTTTTTTGTCTTTAAGAAATCTTTCTGGAGTATAATCATTAAAACCACCCTCTCCATTAAATTTCGGTTTAGTTTTTCTAAGATCATATTCGAATGACTGTATATTTTTAGGTTTTGCTTCGCAAGCAATTGGTGCACCAGATATATTAGAATCATGTTTAAAACCATTATATCCAAGCTTGTTTGGATTATGTTTATAACCAGCTATTGATACTGTAATAAATTCTCTCAAGCTGGAAGAATTTTTGTCATTTATATAATTAGTGAGTAAATCTGAGAACACTGATATTAAATTATCTTTTGATTTTCCCAATAAAAGAGCGCTAAAATCACTATGTGGTTTAGTGGCGTAACACTTAACAATTTGTGCAAGATCCTCATTCATATATAAATTATATAGAACTTACTGTCTTATATCAAGTTTCCACATTTTAATAACAGCTTTGCCCACTTTTTGGCTTTGACTATTATTTGCTTGTTGTTAGAATGGCATCAATGGCAAAACCAATGAAGAATAATAGTTTGCGCATTCCGCCCCAGAGCATCCCTTCGGAACAGGCGGTATTGGGGTCCATTATGCTCCGCAAGGACGCAATGCATGAAGTTGAAGACATGATTAGTCCGGACTCTTTTTACGTTGAAAAACATAAGAAGATTTTTCGAGCGATGCTTGATCTGTCCGTGAAAAATGAACCGATAGATATGCTTTCTTTGTCCACTAAATTACACGAGCAAAAATTACTTGATAGCACCGGAGGCAATCAATATCTGGCGGAGATTGTGAACATCGTTCCTTCTTCTACTAACATCAAACATTATGCCGACATTGTCCAAAAAAAATATGTTCTCCGAAGTTTAATCGAAGCGGCTGATTATGTTTCCGAGCTCGCCTTTGAGGAGGGTGATGACCACATGGATGATATTTTGGATATGGCGGAAAAAAAAGTTTTTCATGTCGTTTCTTCTCCGAAGAATCAAAAATATGTGAACTTGAAAGACGCTCTGCCTGAAGCATATGAGCGTTTGGAAAAATTGCACGAAAATAAAGGCATGCTCCGCGGATTGCCGACCGGATTTAAAGACTTGGACACTGCGCTCTCCGGTCTGCAAAAATCCGACTTAATCATTATCGCTGCCCGGCCAAGTATGGGCAAGACTACTCTGGCGCTTGATATCGCGCGCATGGCCGGAGTATTACACGAAAAATCAGTAGTAATATTTTCTTTGGAAATGTCTTCCCAGCAACTGGTGGACAGAATGCTCTCCGCTGAATCGCGAGTGAACGCCTGGAATTTGCGCACGGGTCGCCTTTCTTCTGACCGGGAATTTTCTCAACTTCGCGACTCATTAGACAAGCTAGCTAAAGCGCAAATTTATATTGATGACCAGCCCGGAAATTCAATTGTCCGAATGAAAGCTTTGGCTCGCAGATTAAAAGCTGAAAAAGGGCTTGATCTTATCATCGTGGACTATTTGCAATTAATGACAACTTCAAAAAATTATGATTCTATGGTCAATCAGGTAACGGAAATTTCGAGGTCTCTGAAAAGTTTGGCAAAAGAATTGGACGTACCTGTT
>LBZL01000001.1:11206-53549 GCA_000994705.1 Candidatus Nomurabacteria bacterium GW2011_GWB1_40_7
CGCGAGGCGGCAAGCCCCGGCTTTCCGACCTAAGAGATTCCGGCTCCATAGAACAAGACGCGGATGTGGTAATGTTCATCCACCGCGAAGATAAAGGAAAAGATGAGTCGGAGAAAACAAATATCGCGGAAATTTTAATTGAAAAGCATCGCAACGGCCCGACGGGTAAAATTGAGCTTTATTTTGATGAAAAAACCACCACTTTCTTAAATCTTGAAAAAAGCAATATCAGCGAATTCGCTCCGTCAAAAATAAGCGGGGAATTGGATGAATTCTAAAATCAATTACGAATTAAAAATTACGAATTACGAATGGATATAATCGACAGGTTAGCAGAAATTTTTAAAGAATTTCCCGGTATTGGAGAAAGGCAGGCAAAACGTTTTGTTTATTTTTTGATGGCCAGAAATTCTGCTTATAGTGAAAATCTGGTAGAGCTCATAAAAGATTTAAAAAAAGAAACGGCTCAATGTAAAGAATGTTTTAGGTTTTTTATTGTCTCAAAAAACGAGAGGGTCTGCGATATCTGCGCTAACGCCAACACCGATTCCTCCGTCTTGATGATAGTAGAAAAAGATTCTGATTTAGAAAGTATAAGAAAAAGCAGAGTTTATCATGGAAAATATTTTGTCCTGGGTGGGTTAGTCCCTATTGTTGAAAAAACTACCAAAAGCAGAGTCCGCATTTTAGAATTACAGGAAAAAATAAAACGCGAAAAAGAATTAAAAGAAATAATTCTTGCTTTTTCCATAAGCCCTCAAGGCGACCATACTGATACTTATGTACGTCAGCAATTAAAAGATATTTGCGACAAATCAAGTATAAAAATTTCTTCTCTCGGCAAAGGTCTCTCCACCGGCACGGAGCTCGAATATTCCGACAATGATACTCTAAAAAATGCCCTAAAAAATAGACAGTAGAAAAGGCCAGCCCTTAATCGGGCTGGCCTTCGATTGTTCTTAAAAATTCAACCTCCTCTGTGTTGCGGGTTTTTTTCGTTGTCCATCCGGATAGCCTCTGCCAAAATTAGCAAGGCGACTCGAACCCGCGGACTCTGTCCGCCTCCCACAAGCGGCATACGAAACCGAAACGTACAAGAAAGCTCATTTGGATCAGGTTTGCCTATCACCTGTATCCATCCATCTCCATCAGGAGAAAAGGATATCCAAAGCGCTCCTTCTGGACTATCATCCTCGAATCGCGCGTACACCTCCTTGGTGGTCAGAGACGTTGGCCAAAAGTATGCTTCAAACAGAGCGTGGATGATTGACAACGGATCTTCCTCAATCGCTTTCTTGAGAATTGAAGTTTTCATTTTCCATACCTCGCTTTCCTGTAGGCCGAGTCGGCCTTTTTGGGTTGAATCTCGGTGAGTCTTTCCTGGAGTCTGCGAAAGCAAGCTAGCACCATCTTCCTCCCTCTCGGAGCGTTGTAGGTCGCATGAGCGACAAGCATAATTGAATCTGCCAAATGCTTACCGCATTTCTCGGCTACCGTTTCCTTATTTCCCAACATCGCAACAAACCTCCCTTCAGGGTTATTATGTCAAAGGGCAAATTTCGCCCGTCTATTATTTACACTATATTAAAACAAGAAAAAAGCAATAATGTCCTAACCATGTGAATTCAAACATTCCGACAATGACACTCTCAAAAACGCCCTAAAAAATAGACAGTAGTTGAAAAACAAACAAGAATTGCTATAATGTAAATATGAGAAAAAAGTTAATAATAATGTTTGGGTCGCAAATCTCCAAAAAAAACAACCTAGTTTCGGATTTTGATGTTGGAATTTTAGCCAAAAAGCCACTTACTATTGCAGACAGAACAAGGTTATCTGGATATTTGGCAAAAAAGTTTAATATAAATGAAGACAAAATAGATTTGACTGATTTGTATACCGCCTCTCCTCTTTTGCTTTATGAGGTGGCCAAAAAGGGAAAACTTCTGGAGGGAAACGCTTTTGATTTTACTAGATTCCAAGTGCGAGCTTGGAAAATTTATCAAGACACCGCAAAATTTCGTCGTCTAAGCGGAAAAATGATTGAAAAATATGTCAAAGGAATTCATCTTCAAAAAACTTAAGCAAATAGCAACACTGATTTCTGAAATGGAAGAAATTATATTCATTCCGTTTTCTGAGTTCAAAAAAAAATTTGTAAATGTCAGATCAGCCGAAAGAAACTTCCAATTAATTGTGGAACAAGCATGTGACATAAATAATCACATTCTTTTGGAAACAGGCCACGAAACTCCGGATACTTATCGAGCATCTTTCACGGGTCTGGAAAAAATTGGAATTTTAGAAAATAAAATATCAAAAGAGTTGGTCAGAAGCGCTAATTTGCGAAATATCCTAATCCACGAATATGATTTTGATCAAGACAACTTTATCTTCTATAAGTCTGTAAAAAAATTCATGCCTGTTTATAAAGAATATATAATAGCGATTCAAAAATATCTAAATAAAAAATCTTAATTCAGACTTAATTCCGACAACGACACTCTCAAAAACGCACTAAAAAATAGACAGTAGAAAAGGGCCAGCCCGTAATCGGGCTGACCCTTATCGTATTTCAGATATTACATTGATTTGAGATATGCCTCAGCATTTCTGGCGATTTCGCAAGCCTTTGCCGTTGCATCACCAGTGTAGGCTCCAGGAGCGCTAAGCATCTGAAGTGTTTCTGCTGGAATGTTTTTCCAGATGTCTTCCTCTCCTACTGGATAATCCCAGACCGCACCCTTCACCGCTTCAAGCAGCGAAATACCATGCTCCTTTGCGTACGGCAAGGCAACATGGTTCACCAGCTCGTGTGCATCACCTTCGAAACCTGCCATCTGCAGAGCTATGTAGATCGGCTCTGCAAGGATGGCGTCACCTTGAACTTTTAGATTTCGCTCACACGCAGTCTTGTCGACCGAAATGCGAGAGATGAAGGGCTTGCCGCCAGCTTCACGAAGTAGAGTGTTCAGCTGGTTGACGACGTTCACAACAATCGTCGGGAAATCCCGAGCGATAGAACTGCCAACCAAATCTCGTTGATGTTCGCTCGTCATGCATTCGAGCACCTTGTAGAACTCTACTTTGTTCTTCTTCCAGGTCCCTTCGAGATTCTCGAAATTAATCGGGTTCCTCTTGTGAGCCATGGTCGAAGAACCAACCTGCCCTGCTTCGAAGGGTTCCCCAAGTTCGGCGATCTCGGTACGCATGAGGTGCCGTCCATCGAGTCCAAATTGGCCGAACGTAGCAGAGAGCTTCACACAAGCAAACAAGTAGTCCGCAAGTGGCTCCGGTGGGAGAATCTGCGTGCTGATCGGCGCGGGCTTAAGACCCAACTTCTCGAGCACTCGTTCTTCGAAGGTCTTGCTTCCGCAACGAGCGGAGATGCCAAGACCAACCTGGGCATTGTACACGCCCACGGCACCCGAGATTTTTCCAACCAGTTTTTCCGCAGCAGCACTAGCGCTTTGAATGTTTGTAACAATCCGATTGAGAATCGTCGCGAACCAGAAACCAACCGTGATGGGAAGAGCGTGTTGGCCGTGCGTTCGGCCAATCTGAGGCTGGTCAGCAAAACGGTAAACTTGCTCCGCAAAATGCCCGATAACTTTGTTAGTGAGCCTTCTCACCACATTGTTGTGAGCCTGCACAAACTGCACGGCACGTGCAGTGTCAAGCGCATCATAACTCGTAAGCGGCACATGGACCCAACGACGAAGACTGGGTTCCATTTTGCTCTGGGCGATTCGCACCCAGGCACGAATGTCGTGCTTAGTTACTTTTCGCTCGATGTCATCGACCTCGCTCGTTTGTATCGCGCGAAGTTCTTGTTCAACCGCCGGAGTAAGTAGGTCGACGTCGGCTTTGGGAATAATCCCGATTTCTGCCAGTGTTATGATTGTTGCGATCTCCACGTCGGCCACAGTACGAAATAGATTATCGTACCCAAAGTGTTTTTGAAGATCCTTTGGTTGGTAACGAGGATTTCCGGGAAGTGCTAAGTTTGACATGGGCAGCTCCTTTCAAGGGGTTAGAATATATATGTCAAAGGGCGAATACGTTTTTGTAGACCCAAATTCAGACTATACCAAAACACATAAAAAGCAACGCCAAATTTTTCTTTACTATTTTAGTTATTTGTGTCATATTTTGACTGGAATAAAAAACTGGGAATAACTCCCAAAAGCTGATACGGCTTTCCGTATCGTTCGTTGAAAAGAAAGGGGTACAATCATGGGAATACCAGAAGAGGCTCTTTCCTTCCCCCCCATTGCCGAGGGCAAGACAAAACGGATCTTTGAGATGACCGACGGACTCGCAAGGGTCATCGTTGTCTCCAAGGACGACATTACCGCTGGCGACGGCGCCAAGCACGACATCATTGACGGCAAGGCAAAACTCGCCAATCAAACAACCTGCAACGTGTTCCGTCTTCTCAAAGACTGCGGTATTCCCGTGGCCTTTGAGGAAGAATTCGCATCCTCGGACATTCCCGCCTACGGATTCACGGCACCGAAATGCGCGATGCTACCCTACGAGGTCGTGGTTCGACGTGAAGCGCACGGCTCCTACCTGAAGCGTGCGCCACACCTGGCAAAGGGCCACATTTTTCCGCAACTCGTCCTTGAGTTCTATCTCAAAACCAGCGGAAAGAAATGGAAGAACCATGAGCTCGTCTGCGACGACCCGCTCATGATCTACGACGCGGCCGAGAACCTGGTCCACCTCTACAACCCGAAGCAACCCAACCTCCCCCAAACGCCAGCACAGCCATTTTTGGTGCTTCCTGGGGAAGAAGTGGAAAGCAGGGGCAATGAGAGAGTTCTCCGGGAAATCATGGGAACCTGCGCGAAGACGACTTTTCTCATTCTCGAGAAGGCCTGGCAACTCCAGGGAAGAAAGCTCGTCGATTTCAAGGTGGAGTTCGGCCTCAGTCCCAACGGCGTGCTTATGCTTGCCGACGTGATTGACAACGACTCCTGGAGAGTCATGGACGCCTCCGGTGGCTACATCGATAAACAGGTCTACCGCGATGGCGGTGACCTGAACGAAGTGACGTCCAAGTACCAACAAGTTGCCGAGTTGACCAGCCGATTTTCTCTCCCGCACCAACAACTCATCCTCTGGCGTGGCTCGGACAAAGACGACTTCAACCTCTTTCACGGGCCACTCCGGAAGCTGATCCCAGGGTACGAGCTCAAAACCAGCGAAGTCACCTGCTCCATGCACAAACAACCAGCGCGTGCCTATCGGATGCTTCAGCGGCTCATCTCGGAGGTTCCAGACAGCGTACTCCTCGCCTATGTCGGCATGAGCAACGGCGCTGGTCCAACCCTCGCGGCCAATGCCACGGTACCGGTGATCACCGTGCCGGCGAGCTACAAAAAATTTCCGGAAGATGTATGGTCATCGCTCCGCATGCCGAGTAACGTGCCGGTCATGACCGTGCTCAACCCCGCGAACGCCGTGCTCGCGGCACTCCAAATCCTCGCCATACGCAATCCTGCGATTTACGCCGCCCTGCGGTTCGAGCAGGAAAAGCGCTTGACGGAGATCTAAAATCATCCCGTTCAGCAATGAACGCAATACTCCGGAGGGGTCACACCCTCTGGAGTATTTTGTTTTTTAATACAAATTACAAAAAATCCCCATTCGACTATGCTCAGGGGATTTTTTATTTGATAGAAGTGATTTTTACTTTGAAAAATGGCTGGCGGTGGCCGTTACGCTTTAGATAACGAGATTTTTGTTTATATTTTACAACCATCACTTTTCGAGAACGACCGATTTCTACAATTTCTGCATCCACTTTCGCGCCTTTTATGTAAGGTGTACCTATGGTCGTATCTTTACCATCATCCACTAGCAAAACTTTATCGAAGGAAAGCTTATCTCCTTTTTTATACTCAATTCCTTTTGCCTTTATTTTCTCAATAGAAACGAAGCCCCCCTCGGAGACTTTGTATTGCTTGCCACCTGTAGCTATTACTGCAAATTCCCCCTTCTTCATATTGGCTTATATTATATGATATTTCACAAAAAGGCAACCTTCTGCTATAATAACGCTTATATGATGCAAACAAAAATTATAGAGAAGTATTTTTTCTTCGGGTTATTGTTCGCCACCTTTGTTTTTACTTTTTTTATTTTTCGCCCTTTTTGGGTAGTCTTGGTGCTTGGAATTTCTTTTTCCATCGTGCTTTATCCCGTGTATGAATGGCTCAATGGCAGAAAATTGCCCAGCTGGCTTTCTGCGTTATTGACTGTATTTCTTTTCACAATAGTTTTATGGGGTCCAATTTTGGGCATCGGTGTTATGGTTTTTAATCAAAGCCAAAATGTTTATTATTTGATTGTAAATGACGGGAACGCCGAGCCATTCTTAAATTTGATAGAAAGCAAAGTCAACAACATCTTGCCTGAAGCAATAAGTTTTGATATTAATCAGAAAATAACTGATCTTATTTCTTATATATCAAAAAACATAGCCAATATATTTAGCGCCATGCTCTCCGCCTCTTTTTCCTTTTTATTGATACTTCTAATAATTTTTTATTTTCTGAAAGATGGAACAAGATGGAGAAAAGCTGTCGTGATGCTTAGCCCGCTCGGAGACAAGGAGGACGAAAAGATAATTTCCAGACTGATATTTTCCGTCAATGCTGTGATAAGGGGATATTTTTTTATAGCCGTTCTTCAGGGAATACTTATGGGAATCGGACTCTGGCTGTTTAATGTCCCGAATCCCGCGCTATGGGGAGTGGTGGCCGCCGTATCTTCGCTTCTGCCCACGATTGGGACTTCTCTTGTTTCAATTCCCGCAATTATTTTTCTTTTTGCCACGGGAAATATCGCCTCGGCTATCGGTCTTTTGATTTGGGCAATCGTGATAGTGGGAATGATTGATAATTTTTTGAGTCCGCTGGTAATTGGCGGAAAAACGAATATCCCTCCGCTTTTGATTCTTTTTTCCGTACTCGGCGGAATCTCGCTTCTGGGACCAGTCGGCATTTTAATAGGGCCGTTAACGGTGAGCTTGCTGTACACTCTTATCTCAATTTATAGAAATGAGCTTAAACAAAATGCAGTTTTATAACACTCTGACGCGCAAAAAAGAAATTTTCTTACCCATTAATCCAAAAGAAGTCCGGATGTATAGTTGCGGACCAACGGTCTACGACTATGCTCACATAGGCAACTTGCGCGCTTATGTTTTTACAGATATATTATGCCGTACTCTTAGATATGACGGCTTAAAATTAAAACAGATAATGAATATTACTGATGTAGGACACTTAACGAGCGATGCAGATTCAGGTGAAGATAAAATGACCAAGGGACTTTTGCGAGAAGGAAAAGAATTGACATTAAAAAATATGCGGGAGCTTGCAGAATTTTATGCAGAAAGTTTTAAAAAAGATCTGCACTTACTTAATGTAAAAATGCCGAGCGGGATGTATTTTGCCAGTGACTATATAAAAGAAGATGTGGATTTGATAAAAAGATTAGAAGAAAAGGGATATACATACAAAATCAGCGATGGAATTTATTTTGATATTTCTAAAATGCCCGACTATGGAATATTGAGAGGAGGTATTGCCAAAAGAGAAGAATCAAAAAACAGAATTGCTGAAAATCCTGAGAAAAAAAATCCGGAAGATTTTGTACTTTGGAAATTTGATGACAAAATCGGTTTTGATTTAGAATTAGGAAAAGGTTTTCCAGGTTGGCACATTGAATGCTCGGCCATGAGTATGCATTTTCTCGGCGAACAGTTTGATATTCATACCGGGGGCATAGACCATATTTCTATACACCATACCAATGAGATAGCCCAGAGTGAATGCGCAACGGGGAAAAAGCCTTCAGTTAGGTTTTGGATGCACAATGAACACGTGGATTTTGGGGGTGTAAAAATGGCTAAGTCTGATAGAAACTTTTTTAAACTGGGAAGTATCGTCGAAAAAGGTATAGCTCCCCTTGCCTACCGTTTTTGGCTTTTAATGGCTCACTACCGCACCAAAATGAATTTTAACTACTCAGCCCTAGAGGGTGCAGAAACAGCCTTAAAACGCCTTTACGGCCTTTATTTAGGGCTTGGAAATGATATTGGGCACGTTCACAAGGAATACCAAAATAAGTTCAAAGAATATATCGAAGACGACCTAGACACACCAAGAGCATTAACACTTCTTTGGGATGTAGTAAAAGATGAAAATATGTCAGACAAAGACAAGAAAGCTACTATTTTAGATTTTGATAAGGTGCTCGGGCTCGGTTTTGAAAATATAAAAGAAGCAAAGAGAATCAGCATTCCTGAAAATATTTTAAAACTCGCGAACGAACGTGAGCAGGCTCGCAAAGATAAGGATTTTAAAAAATCAGACAAATTGCGCGATAAAATAAATTCCATGGGATATGATATTAAAGATACTCCACAAGGTTCGAAGATTTTAAAAAATTAATAAAAAATAATTATGATAGATAGAATTGTAAACACAAAAGATATAAAAAAAGCAGACATGGTTATTTTAAGTGCTCCGTACGAGCACAGTGTCTCTTTTATGGGAGGCACAGCTAGAGCTCCTAAAAAAATAATTGAAGTACTAGACAATAATCTAGAACTTTTTGACGTTAATCTACACTATGAACCAGCAAAAATGATTAGAACAGCTCACAAAGAAGTTGCTGGCATTAGAAAACTTATTCCGCAAAAAGCAGCTGAAAAAATTAGCGCAGAATATCAAAAATTATTTAAAGACGATAAATTTATAATTATGTTAGGAGGTGAACACACAGTATCCCTCGGAGCACTTTCCGCAATCGCAAAGGTAGAAAATCCTAAAGACATTACAATCTTACAAATAGATGCGCACCAAGACCTTCGTGACGACGACAGCGATTATAGTAATAAAAAGGAGAAGTATGCTCATTCCTGTGCAATGCGTAGAGTACACGAACTCGGCTTCCCCATTGTCCAAGTAGGCATCAGAACGTATTCAAAATACGAATATGAATATTGGCAAAAAAATAAAAAAACCATAACCGTTTTTGAATGGAAAAATAAACCTATCTCAATTGAAGAAATTATTGCCTCAATAAAAACAAAAAATGTCTACATTACAGTTGATGTAGATGGTTTTGACCCAGCGCATATGCCTGGCACTGGCACCCCAGTACAAGGAGGACTTGATTGGCATTACGGATTAGATTTAATCGAAAGGGCTATCGACAAAAAAAGATTGGTAGGCGCTGATATCGTAGAAGTCTCTCCCCAGAGAGACTCAGTACTTACCGAATTCGGTGCCGCGCTTATCTGCTACAGAATAATGGCACACAAATTTAGAATGAAAAACGGGAAGTAATTTTCTTCCGGTAAATAAAATAAATTTCAACAATATTCGCGAGAATTAGATATATTGGAAAAGAATATATTGCGAAGGTCCAATTTTTGATAATTAGTAAGGAAATAAAATTATTTATTATTCCTCCTAAGTATATAGAACTTGTTTCGGTTTCTGGATTTTTCCAGGTTTTAATAAACGTTGGAATATAGGCTAGAAAATCGCTGGCAATGGCAAAAAGAATGGATATCCACAAGTTACTGGTCATTACATAAATAACCAAAGCTAAAATAGAAAAAATTCCACAAACTATATCAAATAGCTGTATTTTCCAAAAAGCATTTTTTTTTAGCAAAGAAAAGATTACCACCAAAAATGGCGCAAAACCAGCCATAAATACTCCCATCACAGACCATCCAGCTCCTGCTTTCAATTGTAAAAATACTCCGATAAATGGCGCCAAAGACCAAATAAACCAAGAAACAGGATTCGGCCTCGTATCTCCTTTTAATACATTTTTTATATACCAAAATGAACAAAGTAAATTTATTAGAACTCCGATAATTATTATTTTTTCTGGAAACATAAATCTTTGATTATTACAACATTTTGCAAAATGACAGAATAGACTTTCCTCTGTTCGTAATTGTATGAATTACAAAACGACCTTTATATTTCTTCTCAACCAAGCCAGCATCAGATAACTTCCGCACATGGTCAGCAATGGTCACAAAGTTAACATTAAGATTTTGAGATATATCGTCCACGGACAAGTTTGGAGTTTTCGCTAAAAGTTCTAAAACCTGTAATCTTCTATGATTTGCAAAACTTTTTACTATTTTCTCAATTTTTTTATATTGCAAACTCATATTTTTAATTTTATCATCATTACGTAATTTTGCAAAATGTCATACAGTTAATACACTTCTTGTTGATAACATTTTTCGCAATAAACAATTTCCGGACGTTTTGGTGCATAGGAAGTCTCAAATTCTACTTCACACTTCCCTTTGTGGGTATGGTTCTCTTTGTCGCACATACAAGTTCTGTGCCAGAGTTTCAAAGGGTTGCGTTGTTTTAATCTTTGGTAGTGTCTGCAGTTGGGACAGAGATGCGGTATCGGTAGATTCATTCTTTGATAGAATTGCAGTTCAGCAGGAATGATTTTGAAGGCTTCGGTGCATTGTTCGTTGCAAGTGCCCTTGTGTTCACACCCCAGGACCTTACCGATTATTTCATCGTTTATGTCTTTGATATTGTCAAGAATATCTTCGTTTTTAATGTCTATAGTATAATTTCTCTCTTCTCTATCTTTCCAGCGATATCCTTGGGCTAATGCTTCTTCTTTAGTTAAAGGAAAATATTCTTGAGCTATGGTTTCGTTGTAACAAAAGGGACTTAATTCTGGTGGGAAGAATTCTCCGTATTTGTAGATTCTGCCTTTACTGTCTATGTAGGGCATATCGTTCATGTGCTCAATAATTTTGGAGACGAGTTCTTCGTATTCTTCTTTGGTGTATTGTTTATTAAGGATGCAGTAGGATTTCTTTCTTAGACCGATACAACCAAACAAATTTGAGGAATTATAACAGTTAAAACTATACTGTATATTATGCGAGTCATATACAACACTAGAAAAATATATCTGTGAATTCTTAACCATATCGAAGCAGTCATATAATAATTCTGAATAATCCCCTGTCCCTGGAGCAGCATCATATGAATCTCTTAAAACAAAACCTCCCCAGGATGAGAACTTACAATCTTCAATATCCTTAAGATCAAAACAGTAATGCGAGTTTTTTGAATTGACTAAGTTGTCCCCAGTCGAATTAACTGAAGAAATTATTTGCGCATAACGATAAATTTGTTTTTTTCTATATTGTCTAAAAAGTTTGGTAAAATTTAGAATACCAGTTGTAGCCGACAAATTATATTTTTCTAATTCCTTTTTGTATTCTTCCTTAGTGTATTGTTTATTAAAAATATAATAAGATTTATTTCGTAAATTAATACAACCAAGACAATTTGAACAATCGCGACAATCGTAGAGAAACGCAGAATCTAAACATTCCCTGCAATTATTACTAAATAAAAGTCTAAAAGAACTCTCGCAATTGACAATTTCATAACATAATTCACATTTGTGCACAATATAAGAATCTTGAGTATCCTTCGAATACGAAATTCTGTTTGCATAAGCCACTCGTTCGTTTTCATATGCCGCAGACATAAGATAACAATTCTTGCTTTTATCATTCACATTACAATATTCGCTATTTTCTGCACGTGAATTTGACATTGCGACATGGGGAAAAATTTTATTGAGTTCTCCCCACTGGTTAAAAAATGAAATATTAAAATCATAAATACGTCCATATGATAGCGGATCCCATTCATCAGACCACCAATATTTATAATCATAAACTGGGATTAAACTGTCTTGCGAATAAATAGAGACAATTTTTTCGACATGTTTATTGGCTAAACACGTACGATGGTACATAGACATTTCATTGCGCCAAATAAAACGTCTAACCGTCCTGCACTCCGGACAAAAAGTCGGTGGAGGGACTTTTATTTTTTCGTAAAAGTCAAAATCCTTTGGCTCTATGACAAAGTCCTTTTTGCAGTTCTGACAATTTTTTGTTCCGCTTTTCATATTTTGACTATTCGCCCATTCGCGCGAATTAGAGATATTATATTCCCTCTTTCTTTAATTCTTCAATAATTTCGCGGGATTTACGAGAAAGTTTACTTGGGAGTTTAATGTGAAGCTTGATTAGCAAGTCTCCACGTTTACTTTTAGACATCGGTACGCCCTTGCCACGCACGCGAAGAATTTCATTAATGGTGACGCCTTCCGGAATCGTCACTTCGATTTCTCCGTCAAGAGTCTGAATAGAATATTTTGTACCCAAAAGCGCATCAGATAGTTTCAAATTTAAATTCATTACCAAATCATTGCCCTCACGTTTAAATACCAGATGTGGTGTCACATTTATTTTTATATACAAATCCCCAGCTGTTCCTTTCGAAATCGCTTCTCCGTAGCCCGACATGCGAACCATTTCACCATCGCGAATGCCTGCTGGAATAACAATTGAAACTTCTTCTTCACGACGAAGCACTCCTTTGCCTTTACATTTTTCACACAATTCATGTGGCACTTCACCCGCGCCTAAACAAGCATCGCAAATTTTTGTATTGGCAATAGTTCCGAAAATTGTTCTCTTTTGTTCGCGAATTTTTCCTTGACCATTGCAATGTTTACAAGTTTCCATCTTTGAACCAACTTTTGCGCCAGAACCATTACAAGTTAAACATTTGGATGTTTTAGTAATTAATACTTTTCTATTTACACCAAAAATAGAATCCGCAAAAGAAATTTGAATTTCAGTGGAAATATCTCTTCCTCTTCTCGCCTGTTGTCTTCCCCCGCCCATTCCACCTCCGAAAAAATCGCTGAAGATGTCATTCAGATTTCCAAAATCGAAATCGGCTCCGCCCTGCTGGAACCCGGAAAAATCCCAGCCAGAGGTTGGTCCGCCTTCGGCGGAAAAACCTCCGTAATTCGCGCCGTCGGCAGTTCCAAATTGGTCGTATTTGGAACGTTTGGCGTCATCCGAAAGCACTTGATAGGCCTCATTAACTTGTTTGAATTTTGTTTCGTCGCCTCCCCCTTTATCGGGATGGTATTTGTGCGCTAATTTATAAAAGGCCTTTTTAATTTCCTCTTTGGAAGCACCCTTATTTACTCCTAGAATTTCGTAATAATCTTTTTGCATTTTTAATTCGTAATTTTTAATTGACTATCATATCATGGGCTCTCCTTCTTGTGAAGTTTTTTCTTTTTCTATTTCTTCTGTTTTACCCTCCTCAACTTCCTCACCCCTATCTCTTCCTCTTTTTTTGCCTTTTCCTTCAATTATCGCTTTTTCTTCCGCGCTTCGGATTATCGTCGCCTCTTCCTCCGCGATGAGTTTCGCCGCGTCATCTTTGGATATAGAATATTTTGCGCGAGATGCCTCTATAATTTCTTCTCTACACGACGGATGGGTCGGCGGAAGGACCCGAAGAGTTTCTGCCGAAAATGGATCATAGGATTCTCCGTCAATCGTCATTTTGATATAAAATTCCGCGACCGCAAGGTTGATCATATCTTTCACATCAAAGAGCGGCGCAAACTCCGGTTTCAATTTAACCGCGTCCTCGCCACCTACCCGAAAAGTAATAATGCTGCCGCAATTGCCGAGCACCGCCTGGTGAACTCTGGCAATAATTTGTCCGACATATTGATGGGCCATGGTAAGATTAAGCCCGTATTTTCTCGCCTCTGATAAAATGTTTTCAAAAGTTTGCGTCACCACGTTTTGAAACTCATCTACATAGATATAAAAATCTTTGCGTTGCTCTTCCGGAATCGCGGCACGCTCCATACCCGCTTGTTTGATTTTCGTCAAAAAGATAGAGCCAAGAAAAGAGGAATTTTCCTCGCCGAGGCGACCTTTGGAAAGATTAATCAAAATAATTTTTTCTTCATTCATCAATTTACTTATATCAATCTTGTTTTGTTTCTGCCCGAAAATATTGCGTAACAATGGGTCAGAGAGGAATTGCCCAAGCTTGTTGACGAGCGGAATAATAGCATCGGTGTCAAATTTCTCGGACCAATCGGCAAATTCTATGGCAAAGAATCTTTTCACCATATCATCTGTAATATACTCCACAACTTTTTGTCGATAATTTCTGTCGGTCAACATTGAAATCATCCCACGCATGGTGGCATGCGGATAGTCAAGTAAGGCCAAGCAAGTAAAACGAAAAACGTGTTCGAGACGTGGCGTCCAGTTCGCTCCGAATTGTTTTTGGAAAACTTCAATCAACCCCTGCGTCAACTGGAATTTAAACATTGGGTCGACATTTGCGAGCGGATTAAAGGAAGCAGGAAAATCAATATCGGTCGGGTCAATGATGCAAACATCCTGAATGCGTTCGCGCGGTATATAATCAAGCATCGCCTCTATCACATCGCCGTGCGGGTCAATCAAACATAAACCATGGTTGTATGAGATGTCCTGACGAAGCATTAATTCAAGAAGTTTTGTTTTTCCCACACCTGACTTTCCGATAATATAAAGATGTCTTCGCCTGTCTATACGCTTGATGCCGAAGATAAATTTCTTTTCTTCAAGAGACGCCACATAATTCGTCCGTCCAATAAAAGAAACCTCTTCGGGCTTGACCTTGCCAAAGACGGGCAATTCCGGCGGGGGCGGACCGTATTTAATTATTTGCACTCTATTCGGTTTCGGCATAGTTTAATATAAAAGAATCTTATAATTTTTTTACAATTTTTGTTATTTCTATAGCTACATTATTATAGCATAATTTTGACCTATTTTCCACTCAACCAATGCGACACGACAAAAAACAGCCCTTTTAGGGGCTGTTTTTTGAAAATTACTGAGCTGGAGTTTCCGGGGTTTCTGGAGTTTCTGGTTTAGGACATGTGCATGGATCATTGCCACAAACTGGGCATTTGGTTGTTTCGTCTGCCATATTATTTATATATCCAATTAATGATAAAAACGCTAACAGCCAAGCTGACTAAACTGGCTCCCGAACGCTTTGCGCATTATAAAAAAAATCAACAATAAAATCAAGACTCAATTATTCTATAGAATTTTAGAATAGATATTCATAAATTTATATGAAAAAGGTTCAGCGTATTTTTCTAAAATAGTTCTCTCGTATGTGTCTAATTTATCAAATCCTAAAATAAAATTTTTAATTACGCTCCATTCTTCGCGCCCGGCAGGTTTAATATCTTTAAAAGATAAAATCTTATCTATAATATCTAAAGAGCGTTTTTGAGTATTTAGTGTAGCTTCAACCTTACCAGAATCAAAAAAAGAAAAAAGCCTCCCAATTTCAGGATAAAGATTGGCCATATAAAAAAGCGAGTCTTTTTTTATCTTTTTTTTCATTTTTGAATTAGTTTTATAATCTAAAATCTTTATATCCATATTTTTATTCTAAAATTTTTTTCAAAACGTCCTCCGGCACCTCTTTGACCTTGCTTTCATTCTTTTGTTTATCTTTTTCTTTGTCTTCTTCGTCTTTTTTTGCCTCCCCGCCTACAATACTTTGCGTAGCAATGCGGGCAGGCGTTTTTTCTGAAATCAAATTTTTTAATTTATTCATTTCTTCGGCGCTAGCGGCGCGGGCTTTGGACGGCACGGTTTTATTTAAAAGCTCTCTTAAGGCTAAATTTTCCCCGCCTGCGGGACGGGCAGGTTTTGTAAAAATTTTCTTAATGGCTCCAAAGACACTGGGCTTCGCTGGAGCAAAGGACTTACTCATCGGAAGAGAAGGTTTGCGTATATCAGGCGAGGATTTGCCCGACGGATAAAAATCTTTTTCCCCTCTTTCGTGATACCTGCCTTCTTCCTCAACCTTGCCTCCGCTTTTTTGTTCAAATTCTATGCCTAAATCCGCTAGCGGTTTAAAGAATCTAGAATTATCATATTTGATTTGATTTTCTGAACCTTTTTGCACCTTGACTTCTCCAGATTTTATTTTGGCAATGCAATCCTTACAATAAACCGGCCTGCCGGGTTCCGGCTTGAAAGGCACTGTTTTTTCCAAACCGCAAAGAGAGCAAATAATTTTAAATTTTTCTAAAATTCCTCCTCCCGGAGAATAAGAAGAAGATCCGCTGTCGTCTCCAAGCGACATACCGCTCCAATCATTTATTTCTTTTTCCACAACTTCTTTGGACCGGCAGTAAAGATTGCGAGAAGATTTTATAACTTCTTCCTCTACCTTTTTATTGCCCGATTTCACCATTTGCGGCAATGTTTTGGCGGAAAAAGGACGCGAAGTCACGCCATCTATCATTAATTTTAAATAAATTTTATAGTTCGGCAAATTCACGATGTCTTGCGGAGTGAATTCCGGGTCAAATTCTTTTTCTAAAAAATCCGCATCGTCCGAACCGACCCGAAAAACTATCATCGTCCCAACGTTGCCGAAAACAGCGTCCCGCACCGCGGAGCTTTTATCCGAAACAAGCTGGGCGGTGTATTGATGAGCGACAGTAAGGTTTAATCTGTATTTTCTAGCTTCAGATAAAATACCTGCGAAGGCCTCGGTCACGAAATTTTGGAATTCGTCCACATATAAATAAAAATCTTTACGATGTTCTTCGGGAATACGCACGCGTTCCATCGCTGCTAATTGGATCTTGGTAATAATCATTCCACCAAGCAAAGCAGAATTATCCTCTCCGATACGCCCCTTGGAAACATTCACGAGAAAAATCTTGCTGTCATTCATTATGTCAAAAATATTTATCGTGCTCTTGGACTGACCAACGACATTTCGAATTATGGAAGTGGAAAGAAACTGCCCGACTTTGTTTTGAATCGGCGCGATGGCTTCGTTGCGGAATTTATCCTGCCAAGCTTCATATTCGTGCACCCAGAAAGCTTTGATGACCGGGTCTTTCAAATTAGAAATTATTTTCTGGCGATAATCTTTGTCCACGAGCATTCTTGGAATGCCAAGAAGCGTCGTTCCCGGAGTATCTAGCAAGGCCAAGATGCAGTTGTTCAAAATATATTCCATTCGGGCGCTCCAAGCATTTGCCCAAATCTTCGTAAAAATACCCATTAGACCGGACGCCACCAAATGCTTGTATTGCGGGTCAATAAGTTCTAGAACGTTAAAACCGACATGATAATCCGTATCCGCCGGATTGAAATAAACCACGTCTTTCATGCGATGTTGTGGAATGGCCGAGAGCACTCCTTCCACAAGCTCTCCGTGCGGATCAACTACGCAAACACCTTCGCCATTCTGAATGTTCTGAATAATCATATTAAACATCAGCACAGATTTACCGGTGCCGGACTTTCCGAGAATATAAACATGCTGACGCCTGTCTTTTCGTTTTATTCCAAAAAGCTGATTTTTATCCCGAAAAGTTGTGAGGCCGAGATAAGTAATGTCTTTATTTATAGGTATTTCTGGTAAGTCCATCCCGTTAGAGATAGGAAGCGCCTAATCTATTTTTCAGATAACGCTTGCCCATTCCCGATTTTAAGTATAATTCTCTCGACCTCGCTTTGCTTTCTAATAAACACGCCTCGTAATATATCAATATAAATGGGCCTCTACCTTTCGTATACGTTGATAAGCCTTTATTGTGCTGGTCCAGGCGCTTCCGTAGGTCTTGCGTATATCCCGTGTATATTTTACCATCCTTTTTACTTTTTAATATATAGGTGTAATAAAACATTAAGTGATCTCTAACGGGATCCATATATTATTATTTTACAATATAATAACCTTTTTTGCTAATTGATTTTGCCTTTTCTGTTTTGAACTCGGGTACGTATAATTTGACAAATTCATGAAAATATGTTAAATTCTTATTTGAAATCAACACATCGACAACAAAATAAACCAAAGAAAGGAGGAATCTGCGATGAAAGATCTATGCGTGTGGCTCGTTGGTTTTGTGATGATAACATCCGCAATTCGCTGTATGTATCAAATCCGAAAACGTGACGGCGTAAGCCCCACCCTTTCAACCTGGATTATCTTCTTTGCTGGAACAATACTGAGCCTAACGACCTACATCATCGCGGAAAAACATGACCTGCGCTCTGGCGTTCTCAACATTGCGGACGTCGTCGCAACAGCAATCATTTTTCTTTCGGTCATCATCTGGGGAGAACGTGGGATGCGTTTTAGGCCGTTTGAGAAATGGTATCTCGGTGGCGTCGTAGTAATTGTTGTTTATGGTCTCTTTTCTGGAGACGCCTGGGGTTCCAACATTTTCACCCAAGTCCTCATTAGCGCTGGATACTTCCCCACCATACAAAAACTACTTACGGAGAAGAGAAATACTGAATCGTTCACCGTGTGGGGACTTATCGTTGTTGCTGGGTTGCTTGCTTTATACCCGGCGATGGCCAACGGCAATTTCCTTGCCGTTGTGTATGCAACTCGGTCTGTTGTTTCCGTGTCTATCGTTATCGCGATTATGACTTACTTTGAACTCCGTTCAAGAAAAGCATTGTCGCAAACCTAACCCGCCATGTCGCAAGACCTCTGGCGGGTAGTTTTTTTATATACCAAAAATTTACCCAAACTAAAAAGCCCCTATGATTGTTTGGGGATAAAGTAAAAATTATTTTAGTTATATATAATAAAAGATCTAGCTGGTTTTTTTGTAATAATAAAACTTCTAATATAAGATGCGCCTTTTAGATTTTTCCATTCTTCATCGCAGTTAATAGAAAAAAGAAATCTCGCTGGTCTTAGACTATTCTGGCTTACTACAACAATTTCAAAAACATACTTGCCAAACTCTAGCTCGTTTTTAATTGTTCCACTTGGAAATCCTTCAGACATTAAATGTAATATATTTTCACCTTGACACATAAAACAAACATCTAATCTTCTAGAATTTCTAGGTAGTATATCTATAGGAAAAATAGCAGCCTCGTGTGACCATTTTAATTTTACAGGAGCTCTGAATTTTTCAACTTTTACGAATGACCCAAATTTATCTTTTTTCCAAATCTGAGATATATATGCTTCTGCATTTTTGGACATCTCAAAACCTCTATTTTTTATAATTAATTGTAACCAATATGACTGGGGTTGTAAGGGATGATCTAACAGGGTTACCTCTTGATAGGTTTCTTTTGGTTGAAAAGATATTTTATGTCTAGCTTTGTAAATGACTAACCTAAAAAATGCATACGGAATTGCCGCGATTGTAAATAATGCGGCAATTTGTTGAAGCCAAGTGGTTGATCTCCAGAAATTCAAAGAAAGTAAATTATCCATTATGGTTTACTAAGGAAAAAACACTAGCGGATGGATTAGAAATTGATATTGTTGTATTACCTCTATCTTCTTGGACAAAACTTTGCTCCGGGGGATGTATCAAAGAAACATGGTCACATTTAGGACAATGAACTAGTTCAGAAACAAAAACCATTGTCAGCATAGTACCACAACCTAAACATTTAATTTTTGTATCGTAATTCATTATTGCTTTGGTGTTTCTCTTTCTTCCCCTTTTTCTTTAAATTCAGCATCGTGAACTTCCGGATTTTGTTCTTCAGGGATAGGATTTGCTCCTGGTTGTGCCCCGACTTTCGCCATCGCTTCGCCGATTTTAGACATTTCGGCAGAAAGTTCTTCAGTGGCTTTCTTAATAGCTTCGCCGTCTGTACCATCTTTCACTCCGCGCAAAGCAGTTATTTTTGCGTTTACGTTGTCTTTTAATTCTTGAAACTTGGCTTCATTACCTGCCTGCGCAGGCAGGTCTTTCAAAGCTTTTTCTGCGGTATAAATAATCATTTCCGCGGTATTTTTGACTTCAGCATTTTCCTTCTTTTTTTTGTCTTCTTCCGCATGCGCTTCCGCGTCGGCTTGCATTTTTTTTATGTCTTCATCTTTTAGACCTGAGCTTGCTTCTATTCTGATTGACTGGGTCTTGCCAGAAGCCTTGTCTTTTGCCGTCACATTCAATATTCCGTTCACATCCACATCAAAAGAAACTTCAATCTGCGGCATACCGCGAGGAGCCGGCGGAACTCCATCTAGGATAAATCGTCCTAGAGATTTATTGTCAGATGCCATCGGACGTTCGCCTTGTACGATGTGTATTTCTACAGAGGTCTGATTGTCCGCCGCGGTAGAAAATGTCTGGGATTTGGAAGACGGAATAGTGGTATTTCTGTCAATTAACTTTGTCGCTACTCCGCCCAATGTCTCAATGCCAAGGGAAAGCGGAATAACGTCAAGCAAAAGAACGTCGCGTACTTCTCCCTGAAGTACTCCTGCTTGCACAGCGGCGCCCAAAGCTACAACTTCGTCAGGATTGATGGACATATTCGGGTCTTTGCCAAAAAGATTTTTAACCGCTTCAACCATCTTCGGCATGCGGGTTTGTCCGCCCACCATAATAATTTCGTTGATTTCATTTATCTTGAACGGCGAAGCGGCTAGGGCTCTCTTGGTAATTTCAATAGAGCGATCAATATATTCTTTTGCAAGAGATTCCAGAGTTGCGCGAGTCATTTTCATGAGCAAGTGTTTTGGCCCGGAAGCGTCAGAAGTGATAAAAGGAATATTTATTTCGGTTTCTATGGTGGTGGAAAGCTCATGTTTTGCTTTTTCGGCCGCCTCTTTCAATCTCTGATGCGCGAGAGGATCTTTAACCACATCAATACCCGAATCTTTTTTATATTCCTCGGCGATATAAGCTATTATTTTTCTATCAATATCGCCTCCGCCCATGTGGCTGTCGCCATCGGTTGATTTTACCTCTATGACATCATCGCCGATTTCCAGCACAGATACATCAAAAGTTCCTCCGCCGAAATCGTAGACGACTATTTTTTCATTTTTCTTTTTATTAAATCCGTAGGCGAGCGCGGCCGCTGTTGGTTCGTTGATGATACGCTTCACATCCAATCCGGCAATTTGTCCCGCATCTTTTGTGGCTTTTCTTTGCGCGTCATTGAAATATGCCGGCACAGTGATAATTGCTTCGGTGATTTTTTCTCCCAGCTTTGCTTCCACGTCGGTTTTTATTTTCTGCAAAATCATGGCGGAAATTTCTTCCGGCCGATAAAATTTGTCCGACATCTTTACTTTCACTCCACCGCCATCTCCGGCTTCAATTTTGAAAGAGGCGGTCGTTTCGTCTTTTTGCACCTCCGGGTCGTCAAAACGGTGCCCCATATAGCGCTTGATTTCGGAAATTGTATTTTCCGGATTGGTTACCGCTTGCCTTTTCGCAAGAAGACCGACGATGCGATCTCCGTTTTTTGCCGTAGCGACGACAGAAGGTGTCGTGCGATTGCCCTCAACATTCTCAATAATTTTCGGCGCGCCTCCTTCAATGATAGCAACTGCCGAATTTGTTGTACCCAAATCTATACCTATGATTTTTGACATATAATTTATAAGGTTAAATTAATAATTAACATATATTTTGCGACCACTAAAAACTTGTATAATAAGAGTATATATGATAAGCTATAAGCATGTCAAGCAAATCCAAATATTCCAGTAAAATACTGAAGATATTAGGCGAAAAAAGCGCCATTTCATTGCCGGAACTTGCAAATAAAATTGAAAACCCTTCCCTAGCCCCCCAAAAAAGAGAGGAAAAAATTAAGCAAAAATATGCTATAACTCGAGCGTTTAAGGGACTCAAGGAGGCCGGATTGGTAGAGCAAATTTCTTCTCCTCAAAAAGAATACGTGCGCCTGACGAAAGAAGGCAGAAAAAAAATGCATAGTTTAGAATTAGAGAGTGACACAACTCTTGTGAATACTTCCTGGGATGGATTTTGGAGAATCATACTGCTTGACTTACCGGAGAATAGAAAAGCTGAACGCGAAAGTTTGCGCTACTTGCTCAAAAAAGCCGGTTTTGTGTGTTTAAAAAATTCCGCCTGGATTTCCCCTTTCCCCTATGAACACTTATTTGCGAATATAAAAAAAGATTTGGGGTTCGCAACAGAAATGATGATCATCGTCACAGAATTTATAGACGATGAAACAAAGAAAGTTTTATTTGAAACTTTCGGAAAATAAAAGATAAAAATTATTTAGGCAACCTCTTCCATCATCCATTCTTTGTAAGCTCTATTGATTCTGCGAACATCCACGCCGGCAATCATCGGGGTGGAATAGCTGTGGTGCTTGGAAATTAAATCATTTACATCTTCGAGTTTGGATTCAAAAGTAGTAATAACTATCATGACCTCTTCAACATTTTTGAATTTCCCCTTCCAAGTGTACATCGAGTTGATTGACCAATAATGTACACACGCACCCATTCTGTTGTCAATAATGAGCTTGCCCAAATCTTCCGCTTCCTCCTTGGTTGCACAAGTTGTATGTATAAATACCATAAAATAGAGATAGATGTCTTACAAATAAATGTTCGACCTTTATATTATTATACTACTTATCTGGAAAAGCAAAATAAGATAGAATTTATATTTATTCCCTCGGTTCTCCGTATTCATACACATTCACCCTGGCTGGGCGAATTACACGTTCACCCATTTTAAAACCTTTTTGGATAACATTCGCAATTTTGTGTTCAAGTTCTTTGTCGTCGGTTTCTACCATATCGATGGACTGATGAATATTCGGGTCAAACGCTTCGCCCTCTTCGCCTATCGGCCTTACTCCATACTCCTCAAATATCGCATTCATTTGAGAATAAATATATTCAACACCTTTACGCCAGTTGTCGTCTACTTTCTCCCAGGCTTCTTTGTTTGCAAAAGCCATATTGAAACTATCAAGCACAGAAAGAAAACGCATTAAAATTCGCTCGCGCATGCTTTCCGAAAACATCGCCCTACGGTCATCTTCTTGTTTCCTATAATTGGCAAACTCCGCCCGCTCTTTCTGCCAGCCATTCAAATAATCTTCTTTTTCTTTTTTACACATCTTCAAGTCAGCTCTCAGTTTTTTGAAGGTTTTCTTTAAATCTTCCTCCCCGTCTTCATTAAATTCAAACTCAAGAACCTCAGAATCTTCTGGTTCGGGAATAGTTTCATCTTTTTTTTCTTCATCATCTGACATAGAGATAATATAACATAAAAAGAACCTCTCCCCAACCCTCTCCTTATTAAGGAGAGGGTGCCGAAGACGGGTGAGGTGAATCTATCGTTTAGACCACTGAGGCGCCTTTCTTGCTTTCTTTAATCCAAATTTTCTGCGTTCCTTCGCCCGAGAGTCGCGCTTCAAAAATCCCAATTTCTTTAAGCCTCCGCGCAAAGCAATATCTGAAACCACCAACGCTCTTGAGAGCCCGTGACGAACAGCTTCTGCCTGAGAATGCACTCCGCCACCGGATACATGCGCCTCAATGCTCCATTTTTTAGAACCTGCAGGCAAACCCTTCACCATCGGGTCTAAAATCAAACGGCGTTCTGACTCTGTTTTGAAATACTCCTTGGCATCTTTTCCATTCACAGCAAAATGCGCTTTGACAGATTCCGAAATACGCACTCTGGCCGTTGAAGTTTTGCGTCTTCCTACCGCTTCAACGTATTTTGTCTTTATTTTATCTTTATCCATCCCGTATTAAAATTTTAATTAATAATGTTAATCTTCAATCTTTAAATTTTTCATCATTTCCCGGCGCAATTTATTGTCCGGAAGCATTTGAAAAGTCGCAAGCTTGATTAATTCTTTTAATCCTTTTTTCTCTGCCGTTTCTGCCCCCTTCAGGGTTCGCAATCCGCCTCTCATTCCGGAATATCTTGTATGAAAAATCTCATCAAGTTTTTTCGCGGTAATAGCAAGATTGGAAGCATTTATTACTTTTACCGAAACACCGGAATATCTATTGCGCTCAAAAGTAGCTTTTGTTTTGCCCATTAGAGACATCGCCACTTCGCTTGCCACTCTTCCTAATGTCCTGCCACTTGCGTCTATTGTCTTAATCGTATTATTTTTCATTTTTTTAGATAAATTCAATAATCGCCATTTTCGCGCCATCCGACTTTCTGGCTCCTAATTTTAGTACTCTCGTGTATCCTCCCTTTTTATCGGCATATTTCGGCGCCAGAATTTCAAAAAGTTTTTTTACTTCTTTCCCGCGATTAGAAAGTTTGGCGGCAACAATCCTGCGCGTCGCCATATCTCCTTTCTTCGCGCGAGTAATAAGCTTTTCAATAAATGGCCGAAGTTCTTTCGCTTTCGGTTCAGTCGTTTTTATTTTTTCGCGCGCAATTAAGTTAAGAGCTAAAGAATTTAGTAAGGCCCTTTTCTGCGTTTTATCTCTGCCGAATTTTCTTGTATTGTTATGATGTCGCATATTATTCTTTCAAATTAAGCCCGAATTTATTCAAAACTTTTTTAATCTCGGCAATCCCTTTCTCGCCGATACCTTCAACTTCAAGCAAATCTTCGCGTTTCTTGCGAGCAAGCCCTCCGAGGGTTCGAATATTTGCGGAGGTCAATGCATTTAATGTTCTGGTAGAAAGATCAAGACTGTCTGTGCGAGTTTTCAAGACGTCGGCAAAATCACTTCCCCCGCCTGCATCAGCCGCGCCGGAGGCATGGCGGGCAGGTTTCTTTTCTTCTTTTGTCTCAATCTTTTCCTCTTCCGGTTCCTTGAAATCAATAATCGCTTTCAGCTGATTTATCATAATTTCAATGGAGCGTGAAAGCGCTTCGCGGGCCGTCAGGGTGCCGTCCGTTTCAATTGAAATCCTAAGGCGATTGTGGTTTATTTTGTCGCCAACGCGCATATTTTCAACTTCATAAGCCACTCGGCGAATCGGAGTAAAAATCGCGTCAACGGCAATTGTGCCGACGTCAACTTTTTCTTTTTGAAAAACTTCTTTGGCAATAAAACCGAGTCCTTTCTCAACCTTCATTTCTATGTTGAGATTTATTTTGCCGGTAACTTCAGCGATGTAAAGCTCGGGGTTTAAAATTTCCATCTGTCCGCCGGTCTTTATGTCTCCCGCGAGAACTTCCTTGGGGCCTTTTATGGAAAGGTTGACCGTCTGCGGCTCGTCCGAAAGCATTTTGAAACGGGTCTTTTTTAAATTCAAAATCATCACAATCACGTCTTCTTTGATCCCGTCTATTGTCTGAAATTCATGCGACACCCCGTCAATTTTGATAGAAGTAACGCTTGCCCCGGGAAGAGACGAAAGAATAATTCTTCGCAGACTGTTGCCCAAGGTATGTCCATATCCCGGATACAAGCCGTCTATTTCAAATACTCCTTTGTTGCCCTCTTCCAAAACAACGCGAGGATTGGAAGGCATAATTATTTTATATTCAGACATAAAAATATTTTTATAATTAATTTTAATAATATTCGCCCGCCTCTGGCGGGAAAATTTAGCGACTGTAAAATTCAAGCACGGCGTTAAGGTCAAGAAATGTTTCGGCATTTTTCGGTTTGGCCAGAATTCCTCCTTCCATGCTGCTTAAATCAAAAACAACCCACGGAGGAGAATTATAATCTTTTAATCTGTCCGCTAGACTCTGAAAAATTTTTTTGTTTTTGCTTCCTTCACGAATTTTTATGATATCTCCTATTTTAACTTCGTATGACGGAACAGTAATTCGGTGATTGTTCACAATAAAATGCCCGTGAGAAACCATCTGCCGAGTAGCGCGACGACTCGCCCCGAGACCCATGCGATAAATTACATTGTCAAGACGAGATTCAAGATTTTCAAAAAGTTTGAGGGCTGTGCCGGCGCCTTTGATGTGAGAAACTTTTTTAACATAATTGGAAAGTTGGCGTTCGGATATGCCATATGAAAAACGTATTTTTTGCTTTTCTATAAGCTGTGTCCCATATTCAGTGGGAGCTTTTGGGCGTTTGCCTCCGGGTAAAGTTTTTGTGGCAGATGAAGCAAATTTAGAAGTTTGACATTTATCGTAAACTCCCGGACCCAATCTTCTGCAAATTTTAAATTTTGGCTTGCTTATCATGTTTTAAATTTTTATTCGTAATTTATAATTTGTAATTAAATCTTATACTCTTCGCGGTTTTTTAGCCTTTGGCCCGTTATGCGGAACCGGTGTCGCGTCTAAAATAGAAGTAATTTCAATTCCATGAGCCATAAAAGCCCTGACTGCCGGCTCGCGTCCGGACCCGACCCCTAAAATAACAACATCAGCATCTTTTACCCCGAGCGCGGATGCCTTGCCGCCGATTACATCGCCTACCTTGGAAGCGGCAAACGGGGTTCCCTTTTTTGCTCCTCTAAAACCCAGACTTCCCGCGCTTGACCAAAACAAAGTATTGCCTAATTTATCCGCAAAAAGAACTTTTGTATTATTAAAGGTGGCTTCCACATGCAAAACACCGGAAATTACTTTTTTCTTTGCTGTTTTTGATGGGACTTTTTTGTTTTCTGCCTCCCTCTCCGAAGCAGTAGCCTCAACAATCTTTTCTTCAGTTGTAATTTTTGTCTTTCCCATTCGTAATTCGTAATTAATAATTCGTAATTAATTTTATGTCTTGCTTTCTTTTCTCTTGCCGGATGCCATTGTTTTCCTGACATTGCCTCGGACAGTTCGCGAATTCGTCTTCGTGCGTTGTCCGCGGACCGGCAATCTTTTCATGTGACGAATGCCCCGAAAACTTTTTATATCTTTTAATCTTTTAATGTTTGCGGCTGTTTCTCTTTTTAAATTTCCTTCAATCGGAATTTTTTCCACAATCAGGCGAATTTTGTTTTCTTCCTCTGGAGTCAGATCTTTGGCTTTTTTTCCGCGGTCAATGCCAACTTGATCTAAAATCTTGCGGGCAGACGAAATTCCGACACCGTAAATGCAAGTTAAGCCGATCTCAAGTCTTTTTTCGTTTGGTACTGTGATTCCAAGAATTCTCATAACTATTGTTTTTGTTTGTGCTTAGGATTGGAGCAAATTATTCTTAAATGCCTGGCACGTCTTACCATTTTACAATTATCACAAATTTTTTTTACGGCTGATTTGATTTTCATAAAAACTCTTATTTTACATTACGCAAAAGAAAAACAAGGAAAAGACCCTTATTTTCCAATACTATTGCTTTTTAGAAACTGCGTTTATTATAATACACCATTATTAAAAAAATAACAACTTTTTTACAACCTTTTAATTATCCTGCCTTTCCCCCCATAAGAGTCAAGCACTACCTCCACTTTGTCCCCGACCAAAACCTTGATTCTGTGCATTCGCATTTTTCCTCCGAGATACGCAAGAATTTCTTCTTCTACTTCTGTATCTCCCCCGCCTGAATCAGATTGTGTTGCATTATGGGCAGGTATTTTTACTCTAAACAAAGTATTGGGTAAAGCTTCGGTGACTACTCCCTTTGCCGTCACAATTTTTTCATTTTTTGTATCACTCATGTATAGAATATAACTATAATAAAATTAAGGGTGTGTGTCAAACACCTTTAACTGGGAAAAATTTATTTCGGATAATTTACTATCACTTTTATATCTTCTAGTTTGTCCGGAATGGACATTTTCCACATTGGGGTAAGCGATAAATTGGCAGAATCAATATTGGGATATTGCGAGAGGATTTGATTAAAATCTTTTTTTGATCTTTCCAGTAAATCAGCCGTAAATTTTTCTTCGTCCAGTTTCCAAACAATTTTTGCCGGACCCGATAAATTAAAATTTATAGTTTGCGCTCCTCCGAACGAAACATTTTCTTTGTCCGCAAGAATAAAAGTCAAATCTCTGATATTCGGGATATAAACCTCGCTTTCGTCATATTCTTCAATATTGTCTTTGGCGATTTTTTTTGTCAGTTTTCCTTCATTAAAGAGAAAACCGTATAACGCGCCTTTAAGTGTCAACGTTGCGTTGTTGTCTTTGTTGTCGGTCAGGGAAACATTTGAGTCATCAATCTTGATAAAAATCGCATCTTCAAATAAAATAAATCCGTTCGGAATTTGATTTGTCGCTTTTTGTGAAAGTTTTGCCGACAAAGCGGTTTTTAAATCAGCTAGAGCAGAAGCCTTGTCCTCATCGGAAACAACCGGAACTTTGCCCGTAAAACCGCCCGTTATTTCGCCTTTTGACCTTCCGTAAAATTTTGCATACTTTGGAGTTCCCTTAAAACCGATAATTTTGAAGTCAAGCGGCGAACTATTATAATCCGCGCCCGCCACGCTAGCGTAAATTTTCACCTCGACTGATCCCGGGACGCCTTTCTTATCCATCCCCGGCACAACTGTTTTTGCCTGCGTTTTATAAATTTTTCCATTTGAACCTTCCAGCCTTGTGTCTATGGCAAGGGTTTGGGCGGATGCGCCGAAAGCATTGTAAATCACGGTTGTTCCCGTAGCTTTTATGACGACATCTTTTTCTCCCGCGGCTTTTATGGTTTTGTTTTCTTCACCCCCGATAACCACTAAGTCAAAAGACAAGTCGCCGTTTGAATCTTTGTTGGCGGACAAATTGTCATTCAAGACAACATCTTTTGTTTTCGGATTTACTGTGATCTCCGCTTTTGAAAACAGAAACGAAACAGCGAAAAAGAAAAATGCCACAGAAATTATCGCCACAAACCAAAGCATGTATCCGGACCTTTTTTTGTCATAAGCGGTTTCCTTGCTCACCCTTTTTTCTATTTTCCGGGGTCTGGGATCTTTTCTGATATCTTTAATTTTTATCATATCTTTTAGCAAAAGTTTGGACATAATTATATTTTAGCCAAAAGACGATTAATGTAAATGGAATCAATGATGAGACGCGGTTCGCGAATGGCGCCTTCCTCAAAGACCACACTGTCGTAAAGCAACTCAATGTTTAAAAAAATAACTTCAAACTTTGATTCGGTCAAGGTGTATTGGCTGAATTGCTCGCTTTTGATTGCCTCCCCAAAAAAATCAGCCAAATCCCTGTCTATAATTATGTAAATGGCCGCCGGAATAGAAATATCATTGGAAAGATTGACCAAAGATTCTTGAAATTTTTCCAGCCATTTTGCTCGCAAACTGTTTATGATTAAAGCGAGTTTTTTGGCCGTGGATTCTTCCGCGTGCCCGTCCTTTAAAAGGGAAATAAAAGAATCCGCTTCGCCTAAGGTGCAATTCAAACCGACCGCCACTCCGCGAGTCAAAAAATTACGGCCCAAAGGAAAAGAAATTGATTCGCGCAAGGTGTTTTTCTTTACCATAAAAATATCCGTTACTTCTCCGCCGATATCAACCAAAAGAAAATTCTCCCGCTCCGCATGCATATCGCGCGCCACGGTAAAAGAAGACAAGGCAAAAGAGAGGAATTTTATCTGTTCAAAATGGAAGTATTTTCTTATCACATCCTCTATTTTTTTTAAGACTTGTTCTCCGCTTACGGAAATAAAAATGTCCATTTCCAACTCTTTGGCCTTTTGGTTCAAAGGTCTTGGCGTTTCATAGCCGTTTAACATTATTTTAATGTTTTTAAGCTCAATGGCGCGAACCGAATTCTCAGCATTGACGTATTTCGCCAAATGTTCTTCTTCAAAAAGCTTAATTTCTTTTTGGATTAATTCATCCGCCAGTTTTTCCGTAAATACAAAAGGGGTATTTTTTCTTAGATTGATTATCCGTGTTTGAGAAACGCACCAAGGAGAAGAAAGAACGCAAAAAATCTTCCCGGGAGCGCCAAGGCGGGCTCCATAAATTTTATTGGCAACAATCTCCAGCGATTGGACAGCCAAAGACAAAAATCTGTTCGTGTCAATTTTCTCCTCGATTTTTATCGGCTCTTTGGCAGAAAAAATAATTTTGGGGACTTTGGATTTTTGCGCCCAAAAAAGCGCTCCTTCCACCGAGGAAGATCCGATATTGAAAACCAATATCAGTTCGTCTTTTTTTTTGGATTCGGGGAAAATACCCATAGCATGATTATAACACGAAAATTACTCAAGTATTGCCTTTATCCTGCGAACGCCCTGCGAACTTGTTTCTTCTTTGGTAATCCTAAAATGCCCTAATTCTTTAGTATTGGAAACGTGCGGACCGGCGCAAAATTCTTTGGAAATAACGTTGCCATTCTTACCTGACCCGTCCTTGGCGGGTTCTTCTATAAAATATAGAGACACAATATCCGGATATTTCGTCCCGAATTCCATTTCCGCGCCGATTTTTTCCGCTTCGGAGAGAGGCATTTCACGGCACACAACATTCAAACCTTCTTTAATTTTATCATTGACCCAATCTTCCACTTTTTTCTTTTCTTCGTCGGTCAATTTACGACCACACAGAAAATCCATGCGTAAGCGTTCTTCGGTGATATTGCTGCCTCGCTGTTTTATGTTTTTATCAACAATGGCTTTGAGCCCGGCTAGAAGTAAATGGTGCGCGGTGTGAAGTTTGATTGTCTTTTCATTATGATTTGCCAATCCGCCCTTGAACATTCCCGCTGAAGATGTTTGCGAGAGCTTTTGATGCTCCGCCATTTTTTTATGAAAATCTGCAAGATCTATATTCCTACCTTTTTCTTTTGCCAATTCCTGTGTTAATTCAATCGGGAAACCATAGGTGGTCGCTAGGATAAATGGGTCTACTCCTTTCTCAAATTCTTTCAAACTATGTTGTAATGTTTGTCTAAATTTATTTTCTTCCTCCTCAATCCCCCCCTTATCATCAAGAATGTATACACCTTTGTAAATTTTTTTTATTTTTTCAATTTCTTGCGCCAACGGCTGTTTAGAAAATCTAACTGCCCGCCTGATTAATCTTCTTAGCACATATCCCGCCCCAGTATTTGACGGTGTTACTCCATCCGAAATCATAAAAAGGGATGCCTTTACATGGTCAGCAACAATTCGCTCCTCCTTGGTTTTTTCATTATTAAACAAATCCGTTTCATAAACATTTTTCTTTTTTTGTACGGTTGCCAGCAATCGCTCAAAACCCATGCCAGTATCAACACCCAGGACATCTAATTTTTCCAGACTGGCTTCGCCTTTGTCTAGCTTCTCGCGCGAACCATTACAAAAATATTCATTAAAAACTATATTCCAAATTTCCACATCTTCGCCCGCCTCATTTTTGCAATAAATTTCCGTAGTTGGACCGCAAGGACCGGAATTTCCCGTGGGTCCCCAAAAAACATCGTTGCCGTCTTCTCGTATGTTCTTTACTCCCAATTCTTGCCAAATTTTCCGTGAATCTTCGTCGCGAGGGACATTGTCATTTCCTTTGTAAAAAGTCACATAAGAAATTTCCAAGCCCAGTTCTTGAGCGATAAAATCATGCGCGTAGGCAATGGCTTCGCGTCTGCCATATCCGCCGAAAGAAAAATTTCCGAGCATTTCAAAAAATGTCAGGTGCGTCGCGTCGCCAACTTCCTCAATATCGCCAGTCCGCACGCACTTCTGCACAGTTGTGATATTTCTACTGCCAAAATCTTTATCCGCGTTTTGCGAGTTAGTATAATATGGCTTGAATTGCTGCATCCCGGCAGTCGTAAAAAGCACGGAGGGATCATTTTCCGGTATCAAAGAAGCGGAGGAAATTATTTTATGTCCTCGGTTTTCAAAAAATTTTAGAAATTTTGACCTGATCTTGTTTGCCTCCATCTTTTTCGTTAACTGGTTTTAGACTGATCTATTTCATTGGAAATTTTTCTAATCGGCTTTTCAAGAATGTTTATCAAAATCAGAATTAAAAGAACCAAAATAGTAATAATTATGGCTAAGCTGTAAAATCCAAATCCGACAGCCATGCCGATGCCAGCCATGACCCAAAGCCCCCCCGCGGTAGTTAAACCCCTCAATTGTGAACCATAAACCATTATAGAGCCAGCTCCCAAAAACCCAACACCAACGATTATTTGGCTAGGAATCATAATGGGATTAAATCCCGGAAGATTCATATATTTTTGCACCAGAGCCTCAGAAATTAATACAAAAACAGCTGAACCCAAAGAAACCAAAGCATGCGTTTTCATACCCGCGCCTTCACCTTTGTGCACAAAAAACCTCTCCACTCCCACTAAAAGCCCAAGCGCTACTGCGAGCACTAATTTTAAAGTAACTTCACTGTTTTGTATAAAAAATTGTTCCATAAGCTAATTATACAACTACCCCCCCGCCCAGGCAAACATCGCCGTTATAAATAACGCAAGACTGACCGGAAGCAACTAGAATTGGCTTATTAAAAATCACTTGTGCAACACTCGGTGTTGAACATTTAACTTGACAGGATAAAAATTCGCCGTGATAACGAATTTGCGCTAAATATTTTTTATTCTCTTTTGGGACTTCAGAAATCCAATTGGCATCTTTTAGTTTTACAAAATCCAAAACGATACTTTTCTCATCTGGGCTTTGCCTAGTTAAGTTTTGTGATACGTACAAAATATTCTTCTTTACATCTTTACCGATAACGTAATACGCCCCGTCTTTTGGAGTTTTTTTGGTAATGGTAAAACCATGCCTTTCTCCTAGGGTGTGAAAAACCGCTCCGTCGTGATAACCAATTTCTTCTCCAACCATATTTAGAACCTTTCCTCTTTTGACTTTAATGTAGTGTTTCAAAAATTCTTTCAAATTCACCGCGCCCAGAAAACATATGCCTTGGCTGTCTTTTTTTTCGGCTACCGGCAAATTAAATTTTTTTGCCAATTTGCGAACTTCTATCTTTTTTAGATTTCCAACTGGAAATAAAATTTTTTCCAATTGTTTCTGCTTTAATGTCCACAAAAAATAACTTTGATCCTTAGATGAATCAATACCCTTATGTAAATGAAAATTAAAAAAATTTAAGCGTCGTGGGTTCCCTGCCCTCTTGTCTCCGAGGGCGAAGGCGCCAAATTTTTTTGAATTTTCATTTACGGCATAATGTCCCGTCGCCACAAAATCAGCACCCATGGAAATAGCTTTTTTAAGAAATGCGCCGAATTTAATTTCTTTATTGCACAGAACATCCGGGTTGGGCGTTTTGCCAGCTTTATATTCCCGTATCATATAATCCGCTACTTCTTTTTTATAAACATCTTCAATATCAAAAGTTAAAAAAGGAATATCCAAACGCGCCGCCACGCGCATGGCATCGTGGCGTTCTTCTTCTTCGTTGCATTCTAAAAAATCCGGATGCCAGGTTTTGATAAAAACCCCAACAACTTTATATCCTTGTTTTATTAGGAGCGCAGCCGAAACGGCGCTGTCTACCCCACCGGAAAGACCGACAAAAACAATATCCCTTTTCATAATTTAAACTTACAATTCCATCAGCTTTTTGTAAAGCTCAAAGGTGGCGCGCGCGTCGGAAAGGGCTGTATGGGCGCGCTCGTTTTTTATGCCGAAACGCGCGCACAAATCACGAAGGGAAAAATGCTCTAAATCCGGCTCTTTGTGCAACTTAGCCCAAGCGATAGAAATTGTATCCAGCTTGTGATAATGCATGCTGTTTTTAATTCCCGTCTTGGTAAAAGCATATTCCAGAAATCCGGAATCAAAAGCGACATTTTGCCCGACCATAATGCAATCTTTTGTTTTTTCGGAAAAAATTTTCATTGCCTCTGCCAATGTGCGCGCGGATTCCCATTCCGCGGGATTATAATGGCTGATTCTTAGAGACACCGGGTCAGCGTCTGAAATTCGTTCCGGTTTTATTTTCAATTCAAATTCCTCAAGAATTTTAAAATCTGGCGTTGCGACAACGCAACCAATTTCAATAATCTCGTGCTTTGCCAGATCAAGTCCGGTTAATTCAATATCTATAAAAGCAAAATTATGTTTTCTCATTTTAATTTCCTAGATATTTTAACTTATTTTTTATATGCTCTGAAAAACTTTTCGCATAGTGAATATTGCCGTTTTTGCCATGTAGATAATAAAGATAAGGCGAACTTTGCGGATGAATGGAGGCCTTAATAGAAAGCAATCCGGGGTTCGCAATCGGATTTTCCGGCAAACCCCTTTTTTCATAAGTTTCCATCGCGGCATCAACCTGCAATGGCATATTTATAGATATTCTCTTCCACAAAATTCCAGAAATAATATCCCTATCAGCATCGCCGTTTGCTTCTCTTTCAATAATTGAAGCCATTACAATAATATCTTTTTCATTTTTGCCGGAAGAAATAATTTCCGGAAGAAACGGAGCGATTTTTTTCTCAAAATTTTTGCTCATAGATTTTATTACATTCTCTTCATTGTCTGTGGTTGAAAAAAAATAAGTATCTGGAAAAAGATATCCTTCTAATTTTTCCGCTTCAAGCAAAAACTTTGATTTATTAAAATTCGCCAATTCTCCGACAAAGACATCCCCGATTTGATTAACATCAAAACCTTCCGGGATAGTAACCGAAATAGGCGCCATCTCATGCTCCCCCCTTGCTATCCGTCTCACAACTTTATAAACCGATAATTTATTTTTAAAATAATAGTTTGCTGATACTATCCGTTTTTCTCCGCCAAAGATTATCACAAAAGCTTCAAACGCTATTCGAGAGCGTATAATGTGCTCATTTTTTAATTTTAAAGATACACCCCGCAGAGTCATCCCCGGCTCTATTTCTACCATAGTCCCGGCTGGAAAATTCCTCGGCGAGCTCAAAAAGAAAAAGTAAAAAAGCAAGATTAAAACAATCAAGCCAATCGCGCAGAAGGCAATTTTTTTAATTTTTGTGATGTTGGACACCGAGTGTTCAACATTATCTGGCAAGAAAGAATTTTCCATATTATATAGGCAAATTCGTAGGCGGAGAAGCTTCTTTGGATTCAATGCGCTCAAGAGTGGGAACTTTCAAAATCTGCCCCGGGAAGTGCCACAGAGTCGCCAACTCTTCAACATTTAAAACAAAAGTTGAAGGATGAAAATATGGTAGCCAAAATTGCTTAATAAAAAATAAAAGAAATTTCGGAATAGTGTGATTATTTAAAATATGGCGCATTGGAAGATGAAAAAAGGAACGTTCTTGAAATTCATGAAGCATTCTGTTTGCCAAAATCATCACTTTCTCTGAAGAAAGCGGAAAAAATTGGGTATTAAAAGCGTCTGCCTGAGTAGAGTTTACGCGGGTAAATGCGTTAGAATCAGGTCTTTCGTATTGGCGGAAAATGAGACGAATATTTCTTCTATTGTTCATGTCAAACGCTTCTTTTTTCCCCATATACATAACTCGAATACCGGTATCAAAACCTATTTTGGAAACTTTTGAAACCATCCCTTCTACGGTTTTTTTCAAATAGTCCGGAACACGAACCTCTATTCTCTCTCCTTCGTCATGTATTTTGGTATAGGGCTTTAAGAATTTAAGCTGTTGGTTTCTGGCTTCCTCTACCCAGTCGTGTTTACCAAACCATGTGCCATATTCTTTTTTTGAAGGCGTAATGACAATTTGCATCCACATTTGTTCTCCTTTTTGGAGCGATCCGAAAAGCTCTATCACTGGAGAAATAGGGTCAACCTTAAACTCTTCGTCCGGGTCCTTATCTAATCCGAAATCAACATAGGTCTTGATTGGATAGGCTTCTGGTTTTACTAAAGCGAATTCACATCCCCAGCCGTTCCAATCGCTCTTCGAAGAAATTTCATCAACCGCTAAAGTGTAATCTTCCACCGTCTTTATTTGCGCTTGGGGGTATTGCGCGTATATTTGCGTTTCAATTAAACCCTTGACGCGCGTCGGCGTTCGTATATAAAAATGCACTTGCCCGTCTATGGAGGCAATCTCCAAGGAAAACCAAAACCATACGGCTCCCTGCCAATATTGCTCTTTGCCTCCTTTCATGCTCCAGTGATAAAGAGCGTTGGTTATAAAAAGCTCCATTGCTTTCGGACTTCGTAAAACTTCGCGCGGAGGAATTATTTCAAGCAGAACAAAATCTATTCCGGAAATAAAATCCTGCTGAATGTAATGGATCCAAAATTTCCAAGCCACCCAGCCCAAAAAGGCTGTTCCGGTCAAAGATAAAACTCCCATTACCAGATTGAATTTCCAAACAAAAAAACCAAGGACTATAATCGCAATCCAAATCCAATGTTCTTTTATAAAATTAAAAAAAGATTCCTCAATCGAAGCGCCTTCTTCAGTCATGCTTATATTTTAATACAAATAAAGGAAAAAATACAGCAAAAGTTAATTTATGTACTTTAGAATTTCTCCTTCTAACCTTTTGGCATTGCCATGTCTAAGTAGCCCCAAATAAGATTGCACGGTATCAAAATTTCCTCGTTTCTTTTTTATACCATGAAACATCCTGCGTTTTGTTATAGTCCTTACTACTCTATGGTCTGGAAACAAAACCCAACCCAAAAAGTCCACACCTGAAGCGACAGAGCTTATAGATAATTTTGCTGGATGCAAAGAAAGTTTGAGTTCATTTTCCAGAAAATATTTTATTTTAACTTACCTTCTCAAGCCATTTTCTATCTTGAAACAAAATTACAAAATCGTCCGCATAGCGAATATAATATTTCGCTTTGATTTTATGTTTCATAAATTGGTCAAATTCATTCATGTAAATATTTACCAGCAGTTGTGAAGTTAAATTACCCAGTGGCAAACCCTTCTTGCATATATCAGCGATAGCGTATATATGTTTTTGAGAAGAAAAGCTATCTATCACCTGTCCCAACAACCAAAGAATGTCTTTATCCTGTATATATTTTTCCAAAATTGATTTTAAAATGTTGTGATCAATGTTCGCAAAGAATTTTTTGATGTCTCCTTTTAAAACCCAAACGGCTTTCGTATGGTTTTTTGATACTTGATACCTTGAAAATACTTCTGATGGTGTTGTGGGAAGCAAAATCAATAGACGATAAAAAATATATTGCTCTGTCTGTAAAAATAGAAGAAATTGGAAAGATGCTCGGGGGTTGGAATGGACAGCTCCTAAAACAAAACTCTCCCGCCGTAAGGACGAGAGAGAAATGAAGTGATTTGCGGAGGAGGCAGCGGGGTTGTTGTCGTTCCAATCGTTGTCGAGCCAGTTGTAGTTCGAGATGACCTTGCCCTCGTTCCAGTACCCATACCGGACATACAGGTTGCCGTTCGACGGGTTGCGGAAATATGTAAGATGCCTTCCGTGCCACCACCCCTTGAATGCTCTCGAGGTTGTATCGTATTTGGCATCTTTAATGCCCTAGCACCTTACACCAAGTAACTTCATTTTTGAAGTGTCTACGTATATCACCCTATTTGAAACCTTAGTCGCAAATACTCTCGATATACGGATACTGGATTCGGTAGCGAGAAACCGTAGTCGCCCGCGTATTCACCTACTACCATATTTATTTTATCAAAATAGAAACAAAAATGCCCCTTCCTTTCGGTTGGGGCACCCGTTATACGCACATCGGGAGAGCGGTTGGCCAAAATTGGCCGATCTGAGCGCTAAGATCAAGCGGAGGAGGCAGCGGGGAGGTTGACGAGCCAAGCGCCGTCGAGCCAGCGGTAGCTCGAGATGACCTTGCCCTCGCTCCAGCACCCACACCGGACACACAGGTCGCCGTCCGACGGGTCGCGGAAGATATCATCCCAGAAAACCTGACTGTCCTTCTTCCAGTTTTCCGGGTAGAGTTCGGGGTGTTCGACGAGGTAGTCGAGCACCTTTGCACTCACGTTTCCGCCTCTCTTCTCGAGCTCCTTGCGGAGGGTGTGGCCTTCGACCATCTTCCCATTCTTCTGCTTACGCGAGAAAAACAGGCCGAGTGGCTTACCGTTGAGGCAGAGGTCGTCTCCGCGACGTTCGAGCTTGACGATACCCGCACCGCGGTGAACTTCGAGCACGGCGCCGTCAAACGGCAACCGGGCCGGTGAACCGAGGTCGATCACGTGATCGATCGGCTTGATCTCGTGCGTGCCGTGGAGCACGCCCAAGATGGCGGAGAGCTTGTCCTCGTGGCCGTGATTGCGAGCTCGTGAGAAACTCCGACACTAATTTCGGACGCGGTTGCCATTTGGCACATCCTTTCTTTGACACATCCCGTCAGGACGCATCGGTTAGGTTTTTGCCAGAGGACCAACCACTACGGTGGTCATAGCCATAAAATTCCGAACATGTCAGAATCTCGTGGCTACGACCACATTCAGGGGTGAATTAAGGAAAAGAACTACCTTTAAATGATAGCATATTTTAGCAAAAAGTCAAGAGAATTCAGATTTTGTTACGCTAAAGTATAAAGTCCGTTTTTGGTCTTTTTGAAATATTTTGAGTTGGCTAGGTTTACCAAAATAGTATTTTTCTTGAAATATCTTTCTTTCATTACTTTCGCCACAATATCATCTTTTGATAACGGCTCCTTTCCCCTCTTCAAAATATCTTGAATTACTTCTCGAGCAATGCCGGTCTTATAACCCCATTCAGCCAAGGCATACATTCCCCTGCCGACTAGAACAAAACGAAGATCTCTAATGAGCTCGTTGTGGCAAGTGGCATAGTGTATTTTCTTGCCGAAAGTTTTAGAAATAGCGTCCGCCACTTCTTTAAAATGCATAGGCGAGCCATGCCGTCTCATTACCAGAAAAGCGTAATCCTTGACTCCGCGGGTGCGGATATTGGGTGAAGAAGCCTTGCCCCATTCGCCCAATGGATTTTTTGCCACAGACTTGGACATGGAAAGCCATCTCTTGGCAATTTCTTCATCTCTATACTGTTCGGAAACATTTTTCATTTGCTCAAAGAATTTTTTAATCATTTCTGTCTCAGGAATAAGGTCTTCGTCTTTCAAGCTCGCGTAAAGTTTTTTGAGAGCATCGTGCACTTTGTCGGTCATTTCGTCATCCACGCTCCAACGGGCGTGGAAGTGCTCATCTTCGCGGTGCTTTTTGAAGGCATCGCCCAGCACTAAGAAAAAATTGATATGGTTTTGAGTTGCCTTATCTTTTGAAATATGGGGCAGTAATTCATGCTCGGCGACAATTGACCCTAATTTATGTATCAGCTGTTTAAGCTCGGCGAAAACCGCCTGCTCGTTTTTATAAGCATCAGATTTTTTGATTAAATTAATTGCCGCATCTTCAACTTGGCGAACCCGCTCTCGGGTAATACCGTATTTTTTGCCAATTTCTTCAAGCGTCTTTCTTTTTCCGTCAACCGTCAAGCCGAAACGATTCATAATCACGTCCCCCGCGCGGCTTTGAAGATGTGAGGTTATTTTTTGAGTGACTTTTTTAGGTTTGAAAGATATTGTTGGCATAATTATATTATATCATTAAAATTTTTTTATTCTCTTTTCGCTTTAACTCTGTCAAGTTCAGTCAGATGCCTTTTCCGAAGTCTAACAGATTTCGGCGTAATTTCCAAATACTCGTCTCCGCCCATAACTTCAAGGCCCCGTTCAATGCTCAAAGTAAAAATAGGGTTTAAGGTAATGGCTTCGTCCGTGCCTGAAGCTCGCATGTTAGTAAGCTGTTTCCCTTTGGTGGGATTCACGGACATATCGTCTCCTTTTAAGACATTGCCTATTACCATCCCTTCATAGACCTCCGCGCCGTGACCTATGTACAATATACCACGTTCCTGTAAATTAGCAAGAGAAAAAGCAACCGCCTTGCCTGCTATCATAGAAACCATGGAACCATATTCCCTTTTTTTTATTTCCCCCGCGTATTCTTTAAAACCCGTAAATCGCGAAGACATTATTCCTTCTCCCTTGGTGTCTATGATGAATTCACTGCGATATCCCAAAAGCCCGCGTGTCGGTATATCAAAAACGACCCTAGCAATTCCCTCTTTTTCTGTCATATCTTTCATAATGCCCCGTCTTTTGCCGATTTTTTCAATCACACTGCCGGAAAATTCCATCGGAACATCAATTACCAGTTCTTCGTAAGGTTCCGTTTTAATTCCATCTTTTTCTTTGATAATTACTTCCGGCTGTGAGACCTGTATTTCAAAACCTTCCCGGCGCATATTCTCAAGCAAAATGGCAATATGGAGTTCTCCCCGTCCATATACTTTTCCGCCAGAGACGGATTCACCTTCGGCGGAAAAAAATTCAACCTTTAGACCAACATTTATTTCCAATTCCTTTTCCAGTCTCTCCTTAATTTGTCTTGAAGTAACAAATCTTCCTTCCCGGCCCGCAAACGGAGAATCGTTGACTAAAAAATTAAGAGAAAGTGTCGGCTCATCTATGGCGATATGCGGCAATATTTCCACGCTCTCATCTTCACAAATTGTTTCTCCTATATAAATATCCGGAATTCCCGCCAAAAGAACAATATCACCCGAAGTGGCATTTTCCACTTCTTTTCTGTTTATTCCCTCAAAAGAAAATAATTTTGTGATTTTTCCCTTTCTTGTGCCACCCTCTCCCTTTATAAAAACCTGACCTCCAGAATATATTTCCCCTGAATAAATCCTTGCCACCGCCATTCTGCCCAAAAAATTATCGTACCCTAGGTTAAAAACTTGCGCGGACATTTTCCCGGTTTTATTAGCGGAAGCTGGCGAAACTTTTTCTAAAATCACGTCTAAGATTGGAGAAAGGTCTGTGGATTTATCGTTTAAATGTTTAAAGGCCAATCCAGCTCGTCCGATAGCGTAAATTGTTTCAAAATTCGCTTGTTCCTCATTCGCGCCTAATTCAAAAAATAATTCTAAAACTTCTTCATGCACTCTACGCGAGTCGGCCGCCGGTTTGTCTATTTTATTTATAACCACTATTGGTTTAAGTCCAAGCTCAAGCGATTTTTTTAAAACAAATCTCGTCTGTGGCATCGGTCCTTCTACTGCATCTACCAATAATAATACTGAATCAATTGCTCGCAAAACACGTTCAACTTCTGAACCGAAATCCGCGTGACCCGGGGTATCTACGATATTTATTTTTGTGCCCTTATAATAAATGGACGTATTTTTGGAATAAATAGTAATACCGCGCTCTTTTTCAATATCGTTTATATCCATCGTAAAATTTTCTTCCGGCAAGGTCCCAAACTGCCGCATAAGCGCGTCAGTCAAAGTAGTCTTCCCGTGATCCACGTGAGCGATTATTGCTATATTTCTAATTTCCATTTTATATTTTGCGTTAACGAAATAAAAAAGCCCGAGGGCCTCTGTATAAATCCCCATAATAATAACATAAATATTCCAAAAAACAAGCAAAAGTCCTACGGCGTGTTCCCTTTTTCTTTTATTTTCTCAAGTATTTCTTTAATATGTTCTTGCTCTTGCTCTGCAGCTAATCTTTCATTATCTTCCTTATTTGCAAAATGCTTTCTTAAAACATCCATATTACTTGCCATTAAGTCAACAGGAATAGCACCTGGCAAAACTGGTTGCTCTTGTTTTTCCTTTTTATCTTTTCGTGGCTTGCTTTTATCTTTTCCTTCCATATTTTATTTTTTAAATCGTAAAATGTTCCTTTCCGTTTTTCTCTTGTTATTTCCCGACAAATTTCTTGGATCACTCCTTTCTATTTTACCAGTTTTCTCGCCAATAACAACAGTAACAGAATTTACATCTGGGTCCTTGAGAGGCTCAAGTTCTTTCTCTAATTTTCGAATTCTATCTTCCAGTTTTTTTATCGCATCCAGAACTGCATTCGTATATTCCTCGTTTAAATTATATTCTTTTTGAATGCCGGGAACCATTCTTCTTAAGAGTTTTGCGTACCTCAACAATATATACACTTTGTGCCTGTCATTTATTTCCCCAAGATCAAGAGTGGCTATAAATGCATCGGGCTTAAATTCCCTCTTTTCCGGATCGCTACAAATATCAAGAAGCAAATCTTTTGCCTCCGCAGAATTTTTTTTAAGAACCTCTTCGGTTAATTTTTCCAAAAAAATATTCTTTTGTCTCAATTCAAAACTATTTACAGAATCATTCCATTCTTTGTGGTCATTAAATATATCTTCTCTTTCTTTCGGTGATAATTCCCCCGATTTAACCTGTATTAAGTTGATAGTCTCAATTATCAGTTCACCATGTTCATTTGCACTGGTTTCTACCTCGATAAGGTCAATTTTGTACCTAGCGTCAAGATTATTTTCAAAAAAATAATGAAGCTTATTGGTAGAGTTTTCAAAGACTTTTTCTCTGGACCTAATGTATTTTATGGCACTTTTTATTCCAACGGAATCTAGTTGTTTACCTGTCAAATCATTACTATATCCGGTTTTTTCGTTAAGATATGCTCCGAAACGGGTATTAAATTTTTTAACAAGCGTGTCAATTTGCTCATCTGTAAATTCTAAGCATTTAGCAATAAATCTATTTCCCACCATGGCTAATGGTACAGCAAACGATCCAGCAACACCCAACTTTCTCCTGTGCTTCATCAAAAAACCATTAAGATAAGCCGAAAGAAGTTCCTCGTTATTGACTAATTCTTCTTCTGCTGATTTTTCTTTATCTAAATCCCCCACCAATTCCAATTTTCTTTTAAATTTTTGACCTTCTGATGTATACAATTCCGGCCTCGATGGTGGAAAATTTTCAGCTAAATTGCGCATATTCATATTATACAAGATTTTACTAAATAAACCTCGTTAAGAAAAAGAGTGC
>LBZL01000002.1:0-513 GCA_000994705.1 Candidatus Nomurabacteria bacterium GW2011_GWB1_40_7
CGGTGGACATTTGTAGCATCTAGGGTTTCAACTACTTCACAATATGATTTAGGCTTTTTCATAACTCAATCTTTTTCAATTTTCCACTTCCCTCCCATGGTAATGATAAAATTCTTTTGCATCTTCTCGCTCTCTTCTGGCAAAATATTTCCGAATACTTTACGAGCTTCTTCGGATCCAGCGCGAAAACCCGCATCTTTTTCTTTGACGCGCGGATGAACTTTAAGCGCTTTATCGTTTATACCGAGAAGATAGAGCCCCGACAAACGTCTGACTCGGGAAAGCGCCACATATCCTTGCCCAAACTCAAACACATCAGAAAGATCCATAGTGGCCGCGTCCATACTCATACCCTGACTTTTATGCACGGTAATAGCCCACGCGAGACGAAGCGGAATTTGGGTAATCTTCGCTTTTATTTTTCCGTTTTCTTCCACACTCCAATCCATTGGTTCTATTTTTATTATTTTGCCACTGCGCGTTTTCACTATCGGATAATTGGTAAAAGAATCA
>LBZL01000002.1:535-54145 GCA_000994705.1 Candidatus Nomurabacteria bacterium GW2011_GWB1_40_7
AAATCTTCCACTGTGCCAAGAGTGCCATTTACAAATCTTTCTTTCGGATTGTTCTTGGTGCACATAACCACGGCACCTTTTTTCAGACAAAGAACTTCTGGCGAAAGACAGCCCTTTTTGAGACCAAAAACAAGGGATTCTTTGCCACTCGATGTCATGGTAAATTTTTTGGATTCTGCCCCTATTTTGTTGAGCATTTCCATATTCACCTCATCCACATTCACATTGCGTGAAAAAAGCTTCGTTGTATTTTCCGGAAATTTGCTTGAGTCTCCCATGCGAGAATGAATGTGTTTTAAATGACTATCTTCCATTTTGCCAAGACGAATAGCCGAAAGCACAGAGAGAAAATCTGCATCGTCTTGCCGATGTTGTTCGGTAAGATAACAAGTGACTGGAGCGAGCTTGCGCCACGCTTCGGATTCAAAAGCGAAATAAATTTTTACTTCGTTGATCAATTTGTCTTGCACGTTACTAACAGAATTTTTCTTTTCTATTGGTGGAAGTTGAAAAAAATCTCCGACAAAAACAATCTGCATCCCGCCGAAAGGCTCCTCATTTTGCTTTATCTCCCGACAAATCGCGTCAAGCATGGATAAAGTCTCGCTCCGAAGCATGGATATTTCATCTATAATAAGCACGCGAGTTTTTAATACGCGCTTATGAATATATTCATTGCTCGTAATTCGATCTAAATCATAGTCATTCAAACTTTCTTTTATGCCTATGCCACTCCATGAATGTATAGTCATACCGCCAATATGTGTAGCGGCAATGCCAGTCGACGCAGTAATAGCGGGTTCTATATCACGCTCCCGCAAATAGGAAACGAATTTATTTATCGTGTAAGTCTTGCCGGCGCCGGGCTCGCCCGTAAGAAAAACATTCGCGCCTGTTTTAAGTATTGAAAGCGCTTCGTTTTGAGTCATAATTTTATTCTATCACAAGCAACTTAGAAGTGTCAGAGCGGACGGGTCTTATCAATTCTTTTTTCGCGCTGGCTGTGATTTTAACATAAATGTACATCCCTTTTTACTTTTCGTTTAGAGTATAGCGATCCAAAATAGCTTCAAACATAAGCGGAGCAACGATAGTCGCGTCAGACTCTATCACAAACATCGGAGTTTCTTTGGTAAGTTTATCCCAAGTAATTTTTTCATTTGGGGTCGCGCCAGAGTATGAGCCATAAGAAGTGGTGCTGTCGGAAATCTGGCAGAAATACCCCCAAGGTCGAACCGACTTCTTCAAATCGTATTTTATAGAAGGCACAACACAAATCGGGAAGTCTCCGGAAATGCCTCCGCCGATTTGGAAAAATCCTAAACCTGCGCCCTCCGAGGAGAGTTCTGTATATTTATCATAAAGATACATCATGTATTCCACGCCAGTTTTCATCACACTCGGTTTTATTTCACCTGCCTTACAGTATCCTGCAAAAATATTTCCCAAGGTAGAATCCTCCCAACCAGGCACCACTATCGGTAAATTATTTTTCGCCGCTTCTAGAAGCCAGCAATGTTCTGGATCACCTTCATATTTACCCTTTAGTTCATCAGACAATAAGATTTGATAAAAATATTCATGTGGAAAAAAACGCTCGCCATTTTTTTTCGCTTCTTTCCATCGCTTTAAAATAATCGGCTCTATAACGCGGAAAGCTTCTTCTTCCGGAATAGAGGTATCGGTTACTCTTCGTTCTCCTCTGTTTAAAATGGCTTCGTCGTCTTCCTTCGTAAAATATCTGTAGTCGGGATAATCTTTATAACTATTGTGCGCCACCAATCTAAAAATTGATTCCTCTAAATTTGCGCCAGTGCAAGAGATCGCATGGATTTTGTTCTCTTTTATCATTGCCGCCAAAGTAACACCGAGCTGAGCGGAAGACATCGCGCCCCCCATGGCGAGAAGCATTTTCCCTCCCTCGTCCAAGTGTTTCTTGAAAGCGAGTGTCGCGTCCTTCATCTGGCGAGCGTTAAAATTATGGAATAATTTTTGAAACAAACCTAAAATTGATATTTCTTTTTTCATGCTTATATTATATTAAAAAACAGACAAAAAAGACAATATCAAGATAGAGATAATTTGCTTTTCAAAATAAAATATGCAATAATTGCATTATGAATTTAGTAGCAAAGATTCTGCCCTACGCGCAGATTATTCTTTCCGTAATATTGGTAGCGGCCGTTTTACTCCAGCAATCGGCGGCCGGACTCGGAGGCGCTTTGGGCGGAAGCGATAGCACGTCCTTTCACCACACCCGACGGGGCTTTGAGAGATTTCTTTTTTATTTGTCCCTCGTTTGTGGAATTCTCTTTGCTTTATTGGCGCTTCTCAGTATAATAATAAAAGCGAATAGTTAATATCTTGCTTTGAATTTCTTAAAATGAATCTTTATAATTGGATACGCCGGTTAAAAATTGCTGGCAAATTGCCTAAAAAAGACGAAATAAATTCAATTTTTGCCTCCTTTTCAAAAAAAGAATGGATTATTTTTGTTGTGCTGTTAATAATACTTTTAGCAAGTACCCTATCAATTCTTGAGAGTATAAATAAATCCTTAATGGTAAGCGTGCCGGCCTACGGAGGTTCTGTTTCTGAAGGCATCATTGGCGCTCCGCGTTTTATAAATCCGATACTGGCAAATTCTCCCGTCGACCAGGACCTTGTCTCGCTCATTTATTCCGGCCTAATGAGAAAAAATCCGGACGGAACTCTTTCCCCGGATTTGGCCGAAAAATACGAAATGTCTAAAAACGGCCTAATCTACACTTTTACGCTAAAAGATAAAATATATTTTCAAGACGGAGAACCGGTCACCGCGGATGATGTGATTTTTACCATAAATAAAGTCAAGGACTCAATCATCAAAAGCCCGCGCAAAGCGGACTGGGACGGTGTAACGGCTACAAAAATAAACGACAAGACGATAGAGTTTACCTTGAGACAGCCCTATCCATCTTTTTTGAAGAACGCGACGATTGGCGTAATGCCGCGGTCTTTATGGGACAATTCCCCCATAGAGCTTAATGAAGCGAACATTTCCCCAATCGGCTCCGGACCTTATATGATAAAAAGCGTCGCTAAAGAATCATCGGGAGTCATAAATTCTTACGAGCTTATTTCGTTTAAAAAATTCATACTGGGCGAACCATACATAAAGACGATTAGCCTGCATTTTTATTCAAACGAAGACGACTTAATCAAAGCGCTTGGGAACAACGAGGTGGACCAAATAAGCTCTGTCACTCCTTTAAATGCGGATATTTTAAAGGAAAGAAATTATCAGATAGATTCTTCGGTGCTTCCGCGAGTGTTCGGGCTTTTTTTCAATCAAAATCAAAATCAGCTTTTTACCGACAAAATAATCACCCAAGCCATTGATCAAGTGATAGATAAAGATAAAATAGTCCGCGAAGTGCTTTTCGGATACGGAGTCGCGATTGATAACCCGATACCGCCGAACATGATTGCTTATCAGAAATTAAATGAAAAAGATGATATTTCGCGCGAGGAAATATTGAAAAATGCGCAAAATATTTTAGCCAAAGACGGCTGGTCAAAAGGTTCGGATGGTTTTTTGCAAAAAACCACAACGGATAAAAATAAAAAGAAAAAAAATACTGCGCTGGAATTCTCCATTTCGACCGGGAATTCTCCCGAGCTCGTAAAGACAGCCGAGCTGATACAGCGGGATTTAGCGGCCGTAGGCATAAAAGTCAATATAAAAACTTTTGAGGTCGGCAATTTAAATCAAAACATAATTCGCCCGCGCAATTATGATTCTCTTCTGTTCGGACAAATCATAAATCATGAATCCGACTTATTCGCCTTTTGGCATTCATCCCAAAGAAAAGATCCGGGGCTTAATATCGCTTTATATACCAATGCCAAAGTGGACAAAATTTTGGAAGACGCCTCCATTATCGTTGATGAACAACAGAGAATTAAAAAATACGCCCAATTTGAAGATGAAATTAAAAAAGATATGCCAGTCGTTTTTTTGTATAGCCCCAATTTCATATACGTAGTGTCTCCCAAGATAAAGGGGTTTTCTTTTGACCGCATTATTTCATCCACAGATCGTTTTTCAAATGTATATTCATGGTACACCGAAACGGAAAATGTTTGGAAAATATTTAGCAAATAACATAAAAAAATGACAAAAAAAACAAGATTGCCATTCAGTGCTCTGACTATTGAACATGAAAAGCCTAAATCAGACGCTCCACGCCCAGAACTTAGACGTGGGATATCTTCCCTTGGCCGTAGACTTTCGGGTGAGGCCGAAAGAAAAAGAACGACTAAAAGTTCTACTTATCAATACACCCAAAAAAGATACGGCCAAAACAAAGCATCTAGCCCGTTTAACCCTAAAAATCAATACAAAAACATTGAGGGCGCAAAAATCCCTTCAATAGAGCCGGGGGTAATTCGTGTTATTCCTTTGGGCGGAGTGGAAGAAATCGGAAAAAATATGACTGCCGTAGAAATAGGCGACGATATTATCGTAATAGATGCCGGCATGCATTTTTCCAACGAAACAACGCCCGGGGTTGATTATGTTATTCCCAATACGACTTATTTGGAAGAACATAAAGATAAAATCCGCGCTCTCTTTATAACACATGGACACTTAGACCATATCGGTGGTGTCCCCTTGGTACTTTCCCGCATTGGCAATCCTCCAGTATATTCTAGAAATCTTTCTATCCTAATGATGAAAAAACGCCAGGCGGAATTCCCCCACTTCCCTGCCATGAAGGAAAATATTGTGGAGAAAGATTCTGTGATAACTTGCGGAAAAATAAAAATTCGATTTTTTGGCGTAACACATACTATCCCAGATGCTATGGGAATAATTATAGAAACCGAAAATGGATGGATTGTAACTCCGGGAGATTATAAGCTCGACCAAATAGATGGCATTGTCTCTAAGGAAGAAGAAAAAGAATATTCTATTTTTGACAAAGCGAAAGTACTGCTTCTCATGACTGACTCCACCAACATTGAAAACGAGGGCTTTTCTTTGCCGGAAATAAAAGTGCATCAGGGATTGGAAAACTTATTAAAAAAAATAAATGGCAGAATAATTATAGCCGCTTTCTCTTCCAGTATCACTCGCTTAGCCCATGTGGTTAAAACTGCTGAAAATTTGGGTAAAAAGGTAGCCCTAGATGGACGCTCAATGAAGACAAATATTGATGTTGCTATTGAAGCCGGTTTTTTCCAGCCTAAAAAGGGAACCATTATACCTATTGAGGAAGCATCTAGTTATCCACCCAATAAGGTTGTTGTCTTAATGACCGGCGCCCAAGGCGAAGAATTTGCTTCTTTAAATCGCGCTGCCAATAAATCGCACAGAAAATTCTCCTTAAGTAAGGGAGACACGATAATACTTTCTGCTTCCATTATCCCCGGCAATGAGCTACAAGTACAAAAAATGAAAGATGCTCTGTCGCGTCAGGGAGTAAAAATAATTAGTTATCGTACCCCGGGTGAAGATTTTGTACACGCAACCGGACACGGCAATAAAGAAGATGTAAAATGGTTGCATCAAAAAATACACCCAAAATTTTTTGTACCGATTCACGGACATCATTATCACCTTGAACTGCACAAAGAGCTCGCAATGGAACTCGGCATGCCTGAAGAGAATATCGTCGTTCCAGACAATGGATCGGTTATTGAAATCTCTGCGAACGGACAAAAAATAACAACTCGCAAAGAACATGCTCCTAGTGGGGCTATGATGGTAGATGGAACTTCTATTAGCGACACTCAAGATGTCGTCATTCGCGACCGAGTTATGCTCGCCCAGGACGGAATGTTTGTGATTATCGCGCTCGTTGACCAAAAAACGGGAAAATTAAAAAAATCGCCGGATTTGATTTCCCGCGGTTTCGTCTACTTGAAAGAAAACCAGGAACTTTTGCGTCAAGTAAGAATGATGATTAAAAAGGGGGTTGAAGACGCTACGGCTAAAAACCACATGGCGGATTTTGATTACATCAAGCAGGGATTGGGAGAAAATATTTCAAAATTCCTATATCAAAAAACCGCCAAACGACCGCTCGTTATACCGGTAATATTGAGCGTTTAAAAAATATGTTTAAAGACAATCCAAAATTAAAAAACATTTTCTTTCTGGGTTTTTTATTCTCTTTGCATTTAGCTATCGTTTCCTATTTTAATTCTAGTTTTCTCTCTTTTTTTTCTTCTGAAAAAAATGTCAGCTTAATATACATATTAAGTTCTATTTTTTCTTTACTGGTGCTTTTCTTTGTACCTACAATATTAAAAAAAATTAGAGAATGCAGATTTTTGCTTTGGGTCTCCGGGTTAAGCGCTCTATCTTTACTTCTATTAGCCACTCTTAAAATCCCCGCGATCGTTATAATAATATTTATTTTTTATTTTGCATTAAATTATTTAATTATTTTCGCGCTAGATGAATTAGTAGAAATATTCTCTAAAAATTCTTCCACGGGAAGAGTTCGTGGCTTATATCTAACTTTTGTTAATTTAGCTTGGGTAATCTCGCAAGCCTTCTCGGGAAAGATTTTATCAAAATACTCTTTCGTCGCATTATATTTCATTGCCTTCGCAATAATGATAATTTTTCTATTTGTCGCATTTTTCAGTTTCAAAAACTTAAAGGACCCAAAATACGACAAGGTATTGGGATGGCAATCTTTTAAAAATTTTTTCGCAAACAAAAACCTTGCCCGCGCTTATAAAATAAATTTTCTTTTACAATTTTTCTATGCTTGGATGGTAATTTACACTCCAATATATTTGTATGCGCACCTGGGTTTTAACTGGAAAGAAATCGGCACTATATTTATGGTAATGCTTTTGCCGTTCATTTTAATTCAATTTCCATTAGGAAAATATTCGGACAAGATTGGAGAAAGGAAAATGCTAATTTATGGATTCCTGGTGGCTTCGCTCGCGACTTTGTCTCTTTTCTTTATAAAAAAACATGAAGTCTGGATTTGGGCCATAATGCTTTTCAGTACAAGGCTTGGCGTCGCAACGATAGAAGTAATGAGCGATGTTTATTTTTTTAAACACATCAATAAAGAAAACGATGAATTTATCGCTGTCTATCGTAACACTGCTCCGGTATCTTATATTTTCGCCCCATTAATTGCTTTCGTCGCCTTTTACTTTATACCATCCTTTAATTTCATTTTTCTTATCATGGGAACAATCATGCTTTATGGAGTCTATCTCGCTTCAACTATAAAAAATAGCGACATTTAATTATTTTTGTTATCCACAATCCTAATTGACAGAATTTTTAGAAAATATAGAATAAGTGAGTTCGTTTGATAATTAAAAAGAAGTGATTGGGGAAACTGGTTAGATTCCAGTACAGTGCCGCTACGGTAAGCCTCGACTTTATGTCGTGGACAAGTCCGACTACCAATCATTTTATTAGTCCCGAGCAGGATCCCCTTCTTTTTTGAAGGCCCATAAATTCTGCTCTAATGCAGGATTTTTTTATGCTTAAAAATAAAAAAATATTAATAATTGTTGGAGTACTTGTATTGGTTTTTCTCTGGGGAGGGCAAAATATTCTCGAGCGAACCCTTGGGATCAGAAATGTGCTGGGGACACATTTTCTGAACGGCGACGGACAGAGAAAATTTTCAACAGAAAATTTTCGTGGTGAGTCAGAGAATGTTTTGCCCGAAACAGCAATTTTGGAAATTAACAAAACCCGCCATGAAACAGAACTTGCGGGCAGTGAAACTGTCTATGACTTTATGGATAAACTTCGCGATGAGGGAAAAATAAATTTTACCGAAAAAACTTACGCGGGAATGGGAAAATTTATCGTTTCCATCAACGGAGTCAAGAGCAACGGAGCGGAAAATTGGATCTATTATGTGAATGGCAAAGAAGCGCAAGTCGGCGTTTCAAATTATAAGATAAAAGCTGGAGACCTTGTCTCTTGGAAATATGAAAAAACAAATTATTAGGACAATATTAATAGTGGGATTATTTTTATCAGCTAGGGGGATTGTTTTAGCAGCGGATGTAAATTTAACAATACGAGACGGTGCTAATATTATTTATACTAGTTCTATTCCGCTTCAACCAACAGGAACAATCCAAATTCAAGGTCATGATTTAGACGCAAATAGCGTTCTTTCTGTTTTAAATGATGCAGATATTTTGAGCGATAGTTTTACAATTACAGATTTACAATATTATGATTCCATGGGGTCGTTTTATTTAAAATGTATAAATAGTTCTTGTGATAATTGGCAATATACAGTAAATAATTCTTATCCGTGGGAAAGTATTGATCAAAAAATCCTCTCTGGTGGAGAAAATATTTACGTATATTTCGGACCTCAGAATAAAGTTGTATTGAGTCCCGAAAACATAAATACAAATGAGACTTTGACGGTTACTGCGCAAAAATATGATTACGAGAATAATACTTGGACCACGAGAACTGGAGTAACAATAGGGGTAACACAGCCAAACCCGGATGATCCCTGGACGCCGATAGAAATACAAACAGGCAGTGTAGACGGAAACGGTCAGGCTGTTTTTTCTTCAATCCCTGTTGGCTCTTATGATGTCGGGATTAAGGAAGATTTTTATTTTCCAACCGAGGCTTTGACGGTAACGGAGGCTTCCTCAGGCGAGGGAGGCGGAGGATCTTCGGGAGGAGGTTCCAGTAGTGGCAGTCGTAGCAAGAAAATCGAGGGCAGCGTCCTGGGCGCTGAAACTAAGATAAAATTTGATTTGGAAAAAGCTTTTGAATTTTTAATTTCCCAACAAAAAGAAGACGGTTCTTTTGGTGAGAATCTTTACACCGATTGGACTGCTTTAGCGCTTGCCTCAGGAAATTATCAAAACCAAGTCATAAAATTAATTAAATACTTTGAGGAATCAAAAATAGAAAGCGCACTCTTGACCGATTATGAAAGGCGCGCTTTGGCTTTAATGTCACTCGGACTTAATCCATACAATACGAATGGCGTGAATTATATTGGAAAAATAATTTCCAGTTTTGATGGCAAGCAGTTCGGCGATCCGCAAGAAAATAATGATGATGTTTTTGCCTTAATTGTTCTCCAAAATGCGGGCTTCTCGGCTGACGAAAAAATGCTGGCTAGCAGCGTGGATTTTATTTTAAGCGCGCAAGGTGAAAACGGCTCTTGGAATGAAAGTGCGGATATGACCGGCGCCACGATTGAAGCATTTTCTCCTTTTACTTTAAATTTAACAGTAAAAGACGCTTTAATTAAAGCAAAAGATTATTTAAAACAAAAACAAAAAGATAATGGCGGTTGGAATGATAGCGCGTCTTCCACTGCTTGGGTCATAGAGGGCATTCTTGCAATGAATGAAAAAATAGAAGATTGGAAAAAATCTGAAAACACTCCGCTTGATTTTTTAGCTACTATGCAAGACATAGACGGCGGGATAAAAAACGATAATGTAAAAAACAAACTCTGGGAAACTGCTTATGTTGCCTCTGCATTATCCGGCAAAACTTGGAATGAGATAATGCAAAAATTTAATAAGCATGAAGAAGGAGTCGTTGTTATAGAAAAGAAGATACTCCCCAAAAAACAGACAGCTAAAAAAATAGTAGAGAAAACTGAAAACTTAAACACTGGTCCAATTACCCTCCCTCTAAATACAACACAACCGCAACCAGAACTCGAGCAGAAGAAAGGCTGGTTCAGTAGATTCTGGGACAGTATTTTTAGCGTTTTTTAAATTCCACTATTTTCCCTGCTTTAATTTCTATCTTATCTGCTTTTCTTAATTTTTTTACGCAAGCTTTCGACATAATGTCGTAGTGTTTTATTTTGTCTAATTTTTTATCTATATACCAAAGATTTTTTCCTGACGTTGCCCAATCATTTCTTAGGGTATTCAAGTTAAATAATTCAGAATATTGCCGTAAAGTTTTCTCGCCATTGTCTAAAAAATATTCATGAAAATAAGACAATGCGAGCTCGCGAATATTTTTATAAATCGGTTCCCTGTACCGTAAAACTGCGTGATTGGTCTTGGATAATGCGCCCCAAAAATTCCCTATTTTAAATGGAGCAATCACATGGTCATAATCATGCTTAGTCGCTTTCAAATGCATCAAAAAGGGAGTAGAACCGCGCAAAAACAATATATAAGCTCCGAGCAAAGCTCCTTCAAAACAATGCGCTTTTTTCTCCCGGAGAGCGAAAAGAGGAGATTTTAGAGTTTCTCCTCCCTCTTCAAAATTAAACTCCAAACTGTTCAAAAAATCTTGAACTTTTGCCGGAGTATCCAATTTCCGCATTAACGTTATTTCTTTTTTGGAAAAACCCGGCATTCTTTATTTCTTTTTTGCCTTTTTCGGTTTTTTTACGTCTTTTCTATACGCGTTATTTCCTTTTCCCATATATTTTTTAGTTATCTAATAATAGTTAACTACTGGGGCAAAACGCAAGAAGTTTTTTCCGCCAATTGTTCCAGCGGAATTGCGCCCGTGAGCCTGGAACCGTCGACAAATTCCCAAGTCGGATAACCGGTAATGTTTTTGTCCTTGCAAATTTGCAATTGCTCTCGGCCATCTGCCGTGGAACATTCGGCATAGGGCAACAATTTAACGGACGAACCGAATAATTCTTTTTGGGCTTTGCAATACTTGCACCAAAAAGTCCCGTAAAAAACCGCGCCTTTCTCTTTCAGACAAATCGCGAACGCATCGTATTTGCCGGGTTCCGGAGACGTACTGTTTGACCTAATCAGCACCGTGCCAATCGTCCCCAAAACCAGCAAACCGATTATTGAAACAAAGATTTTTATATTTTTATTCATAATTAAAGTTTATCAATTTAAAAAACTTTTGGCAAGAAAATAATAAGCCCAACGATTATTGCTACGAATACAGACAACAGCACTGCGGCAGCGGCTACGTCTTTTGTGTCTTTAGCATATGGATGATATTCCGGAGAAGTTAAATCTATATCAATTTCAATGGCAGTATTAAAAACTTCTGAAACCAAGACAAAACCAATAGCAAAGATTAAAACAATCCATTCAAGATTAGAAACTTTAAAATAAAATCCACAAACTATTACAATTAATGTTGCAAAAATAAGAATAGGTGCGTGCCTTGTGACCTTAAAAGCTACGTAGATTCCCCGAAATGCATTTGAGAATTTCTCACTATATTTTACTTCCCGCCACGCTTTTTGTTCTTTTTGAGAATTCATAATATCTATGTTCGCGGGCAAGCAAAACTATTGCCCGCTGAGTGCTTTGTCTCTTGCTTCCAAATAATCTAGCTCATCTTGATCGAGTCGCTTTCCTGGATCCCTCTTTTTTCTAGCTAGCCTTTTTTCAAACCCCAATTTTTGCTGGGTTGTATATTCAGCAAAAGTTTTGGGTCTTTGGATTCTTGCCTCGCCCGAATTCTCACCAAAATCAAGACCGGGTTGTTCTATTTTTTGTCTCATTTTTTCCACGGTTATATTATACCATATATTCTACTGATATTGTATATAAACCGGCCGGGGGTTTAATTTCAAAAGGGTTTCCGGCGTCATCAGAACCGTTCCTTTTTCCCAAATATCATTTTTGTAAAATAATTTGAAGCCGGTAAATTGCACAGGCTCTTTGTAAATAAACTGCTGATAGGTATTTATTTTTTTGGCCTGCCCTCCCCAGCCGTCCATATTCATTACAATCTGCACTTCGGGCAAGGTTTTAATTTGTTTGTAATTGGTTACCATTTTTTGCGTATATCGATGAACCATCAAAATTTTTGGGGTAAGATTATTTTCCCGCACAAGATTAGCTAAATAATTTGAGGCAAAATTTATGTCCACCGCGTCTAAGGTGCCAACAACTTTCCCCGGCCGGATAGTTCCTTTCATGGAAAATTCCGGATCAATAGCCAAATGCACGTTTGGCATTTTTAAATATTTTTCCAATAATGGAATCTCTGTTTCCACCTTGGAAAAACCGACTTGCAAGTCAAGAAAAACAATCGCGTCTATTTTTGCCGCCATCGCCAGCACTTTGTCTATCTCCGTGCCGGGCATTCTGAATCGGTGCTTTCCGTCTTTCCCCGCGCTGTTCTGCGCCACAATGGCAATATAATGAAGCGCGGGAATTACTGGAGTGGCTGGGTCGGCATTCTCCCACTTCTTTACCTCTGCGTCTAATTTTGCCAACATTTCGTCTTCCGGATATTCCCCCAGCACTCCCATTTTCGTGGAATATAAATTTCCGTAATAAGCGACAATGCGATTAAAAGGCAAAATCGCTCCAGCATTAGGATAAACAGTTTTCACCGGCCAAAGATAGATCGGGGGTGGCGCGAATGGAACAGGAATCTCATTGCCCTCCTTGTCTTTTTTGGGAATAACAACTTTGGGGGGAGGATTATTGGCTATTTCTTCCAATTTATTATCGTAAGCCGCGATATCAAGCGGTGGGATAACTGGCGCAGCCGGCTTGTTTTCAGTCTGCGCGGTATTCATAATTCCATTGCTTTTGCTATAAGTTATGACACTGCCAAAAAACTCCGGAAATAAGAAAAACAGGACAAAAAGCAAAAATAGAAAAATTATTAAAAAAATCCAAAATCTTTTGCTCATTTAAGTGAGTATAGCACGAGAAAAGAATTTTCTTATTTCCTCAATAATTACGATAGACAAAGCAATCGGAACAATCATGAACCAGTCGGAGCGCTCCAAAGGAACCGTATGCAGCACTTTTTGCAAAATCGGCGCGTAGACCGCCAATAATTGCAAAACAATGACTAATCCTGTCGCTCCGAGTAAAAACTTATTGGAGAAAGGATTTGACTGAAAAATTGATTTTGAATCGGAACGGCAATTCCAGGCGTTAAACCACTGAAATACCGCCAGCGTTGTAAGGGAAATGGTCCAGGCCTTTTCTATGTTTGTATCGGCATATTTTTGGAAGAGAAAAAGCGTGCCGATCATCATTGGAATAGCCATAATAATCATCCTCTGCAACATTAGTTTATCAATAAGATATTTTTTGGGCCGTTCAAACTTACCCAATAAAAGTCCTTCTTCTTTTGGTTCCATAGCCAGCGACACATCTAGAAAGCCGTCGGTCACAAAATTAAGCCAAATAATTTGAGCGGCCAGAATTGGCAGAGGCAGACCCAAAAGCAGGGCCGTAATTATCGTGAAAGCTTCGCCGAGGCTGGTTGAGAAAAGATACAGTATCACTTTTTTTATAGTTTTATAAATACTTCTTCCTTCTTCAACGGCAGAAACAATGCTACCGAAATTATCGTCTAACAGCACGATGTCAGCCGCTTCTTTCGCCACTTCCGTGCCAATTCGGCCCATCGCAACACCCAAGTCAGCGGCCACCAGCGATGGCGCGTCATTAACCCCGTCCCCGGTCATAGCGATAATTTCTCCGCGCTTCTTGAACGCCTTGATAATTTTTAATTTATGTTCGGGCGTCACGCGCGCAAAGACGGTCGTTCGAGACAATTTCTCTGAAAGCTCATGGTCAGACAACGCCTCAATTTCCACTCCAGTAAGCAATTCGTCGCCCTCATTATATATATCCGCTTCGCGGGCAATTGCCTGGGCGGTAATCTTATGGTCGCCCGTAATCATAATGACTCTTATCCCCGCTTCTCGGGCTCGAGCCATGGCCTCTCTGACTTCCGGGCGTAGCACATCTTTCATTCCCAGAAAACCGACAAAAGTAAGATCTGAAATTAATTGAGAATCCGTGTGTTTAAAGTTCTCCCGAAGGCCGACAGCGATAACACGCCGTCCCAGTTTAGACATATTCACTAACGCTTCCTCTATTTTTTTTCTCTCTTGTTCCGACAGCGCCTGGGCACCCTCAGCGCCGATTATATTTTTTGAAAACCCGATAATAACCTCGGGGGCGCCGATTACGGTCATCAAATTTTTACCCTCAAAAGAATTAACAGTCGCGCGATACTTGAGCTTGTAATCAAATGGCTTTTCCGACAAAACTGGCATCTCTGCCAGCAAATCTTCCTTATTAAATCCGATTTTCTTGGCAAAAACCGCCAAGGCCGCTTCCGTCGGATCACCCGCTATAGACCAATGTTTTTCAGTATCAGAAAATAAGAGCCGAGCGCCGGCGCCCAAAGCGACGGCTTTGCCGACCCTGAGCAATTCGGGATGATTAGCCACATCCACAATATTATTTTCAAATATAATATTCCCCGCCGGCTCATAGCCGACGCCGCTCACCTCGAATAATTTTCCCGCCGTCCATACTTGCCTGACCACCAATTCGTTTTTTGTAATGGTGCCGGTCTTATCCACCGCGATAACCTGCGCTTGTCCCAATGCCTCAACCGCTTGAAGCTTTTTCACCAAAGCGTTGCGTTTGGACATTCGCCAAACTCCAGTCGCCAGCACCAAGGTCATAACAATCGGCAATCCTTCCGGAATAATGGAAACTGAAAGCGAGACGATAACAGCAAACATCGTTTGGATTGATTCACCGGTCGCCAGACCAATGCCAAACAGCGCAAGACAAATTATTCCCACAATAATAATAATGGCTCGGGATAAATATCGGATATTCGCTTTTAAGGGAATTTCCGTATCAATGGAAGAAATTTCTTTGGCGATCCGGCCGATAACGGTCCTAGCTCCGGTCGATACGACAACCGCTCTTCCGTTTCCGGCAACAATATGCGTGCCCTTGAATAACATATTTTTCTGGTCAGCCGTAAGAACCTCTTGTTTGAGAACATCCGTTATTTTATAAATGGGTTCTGATTCTCCCGTAAGCGACGCCTCGTCCGCTTTAAGATTTTGCGAGAAAATAACTCGCGCGTCGGCCGGCACTTTTTCTCCTTCCTCCAATCCTATGATATCTCCGGGCGCCACTTCCCTATCTGAAATAATAAATTCCGTGCCTGCGCGCAATACCGTCGCTTTTGTCTCAACAAATTTTTTGAGAGCGTTAAGAGTATTTTGGGCCTTTCCTTCCTGAATTGTTCCCACTATAGCGTTAAAAACAAGCACAGCTAAAATAATATACGCGTCAGAAGCGTTGCCTATTGCATAAGTGATAACACTCGCCGTCAGCAATATAAAAATAAGCGGGCTGTTGAATTGGTTGAAAAATAAAAATATCAAAGGTGTCGGCTTTTTTTCAGGCAAACTATTGGGACCATATTGTTCTATCCTGTTTTGAGCCTCCTCGGGAGAAAGCCCGCGCAACGAAGTATTAAGCTTTTCAAATATTTGTTCCCGGGATAACGAATGCCATTTTGTTTCCATAGTAAATTTTCTAATTTGGTTCAATATTCATAATTTTTTCATTCCAATGTTCTATAGAATATTAAAACGACTTTAATCCAGCCAATTTTTTACTTTTAATGCGACTAGCGCGGCAGACTGCTCGGCTTCCTGTTTGCTCTTGCCTTTTCCTTCGGCAATTAAGTTAGCTCCAAAATAAATGCCTACCGTAAAATGTTTGTCGTGATCTGGACCAGTTTGACTTAAAACTTTGTAAGCCGGAGTTACAGACACAAACTCCTGCGCTTTTTCTTGCACTAATGATTTTGCATCACGCCAAAGTTTTTTATTTACAATTTCTTCTGTTTTCGGCAAAAGGGTTTTAGCCACGAATTTGTCCGCCGCGTGCCTCGCCTTTGGATAAAAGCAGATAGTCATTCATACCAATATCCCCCGCCACTTCGGAAATGATAACCGCGTTCACCAGAGCGGAACGAAGCGATGTTAATTCTCCTTCGGTATATTGCGGATATTTTTTATAGAGAAAATTGGTAACGACAAGTTCCAGCACCGCATCGCCTAAAAATTCCAAGCGTTCATTGTGAGAGAGAGCGGTGCGCGGATTTTCGTTTATATAAGAACGGTGCGTGAAAGATTGTTTCAGCAAATCCTTGTCCTTAAACACCACTTTTATTTTTTTCTCAAAATCTGAAAACTGTATCATTTTATTTAAATTATTTTTTACTGATAATCTCAATCGCCTTACTGATAAGTGGAATTATGTCATTATAAATGCGAAGTTCTGGAATCGCAGAGAGCGGAAACCATCTTGCTCCATCTAGGCCACCTGATTTTTCAAGCTCGAGTTCTTTGTCTTCGCTCTTAGCCAAAAAATAAACCACTTTTTTCAAGCTTTTTCCTTTCTCCGGATGTGAAGCGACATATTCATTCTCCCCCAATTTTTCTTCTATTTCAATATCCAGCCCGATTTCTTTTTTTATTGCCCTCTTCGTTCCATCCATTTCATTTTCTCCAGCTTCAATCTTTCCTTTAGAGAGTGTCCAATAACCGAAAACATCATGCACAAAAGCAAATAAAACTTCATCGTTTTTTTTCTTATAAACAAGAGCCCCGCCCAACATTTCAACTGGCAGTTTTGTGATATCTATAATTTCTTCTTGTTTTTTCTTTTTACTGATTTGTTCCTTGCCCGGTTCGCCTATCTCTTTATAAACAGCGCCGAGCACTCCATTTACGAACTTGCCGGAATTTTCTCCACCGAAAGTTTTGGCCAGTTCTATGGCTTCGTTGATGGCAACTTTTGGAGGCACTTCTTTTCTGTCCCCAAAAAGCAACTCCGTTAATCCAATTCTCAAAATATTTCTATCAATTACCGAAATTTTATCTATCGGCCAGTCCGGCGCCGCTTTTTCAATGATCTCGTCAATCGTTACGTGCTTCTTAAATATTTTTTCTAAAAGTGAAAACACAAAACCATCATCCTCGAAACCGGGAGCGAATTCTTTAATATTTCTTTTTAAAATTTCTTTAACCTCTTCATCGTCGAGATTTTTTCTTTTCTTTTCCTCGGATTGAAAATCCCACTCGAAAAGCGTCTGGAGCACTATTGATCTTGAAAGGTGCCTATTTGCCATCCCGTTAGAGGCAGGTCGCGGTCTTTATTTTAAAAACCAAATCCTGCATTTCTATTAATTTTCTTTTGTTAAAAATCATCTTCAATTCACCCGTTTGCGACCGCGGCCTCTAACGGGACTACTTGCCCTCTTCCGCTTTTTTTGCCTTTGCTTTCTTTTGCTTCTTTTCGGTCTTTTTTATCAAATCTAAAACTTTTTTACCACGATAAAATCCGCAAGCAGAGCAGACAGTGTGTCGTCTTTTTAAAGCTTTGCAATTCTCGCACTTAGAAAAACTCGTACTCTCCAATGCGTGGTGAGAACGGCGGTTTGCTGTATGCGATTTTGTATGTCTCATTCGTACTACCATAATGTTTCTATCCTAGCATATTAAAGATGAAATGCAAAATAAAACGTGATATTATGGAGATATACCTGTCCCGTACTAAATTTTTGATTACGGGACATAACGATAAACATTATTAGTTAAAATTTTAGTACTGGGATGGAAAACACGGATAAATTGCACAATTTGAGACATTCTTTAGCACACCCCGAAGGAGATCAAAACGTCGAATGCACATTTTGCTCCCTACGGGGCAGGAAGTGCTTTTATAATATTCAGTAATCTATATGGATAATAACAATTTACACAACCTTAGACACTCCCTCGCTCACCTTTTGGCGGCCGCAGTTTTAGAGATTTACACTGATGCTAAAAATACTATTGGCCCTTCAATAGAAGATGGCTTTTATTATGACTTTGACTTCTCCTCCCCTATTTCTGACAAAGATTTACCCAAAATAGAAAAGAAAATGCGCGAACTTCTCAAAACTTGGAAAGAATTTCAAAGTGAAGAAAAGACAGGAGAAGAATCGAAAAAATATTTTTCTGATAACCCTTACAAACTAGAAATTATTAATGAAATCGTAGAAAAAGGTGAGAAAATTACTCTATACACTTGTGGCAACTTTACCGACCTCTGCCGAGGAGGACATTTGGAGAATCCGGCAAAAGAAATTGATTCGGGTTCCTTTAAGCTGGACCGCATCGCCGGCGCATATTGGCGCGGAAATGAAAAGAACAAAATGCTCACGCGTATTTATGGGCTCGCTTTTGAAACCAAAGAAGAATTGGAAGCTTACATCAAACAGCGCGAAGAAGCCCAAAAAAGAGACCACAAGAAACTTGGTAAGGAACTTGGACTATTCACTATTTCAGAGTTAGTCGGGAAAGGATTACCCATGCTAATGCCAAAAGGCAACATAATTAAAACAGAATTAGAAAATTTTATAAGAAAGGAAAAAGAAAAATTGGGCTATTCTTTTGTAACCATTCCACACATCGCACGAAAAGAATTATATATAAAAAGTGGTCACATGGGGAAATATGATGCCATGATGCCAACCATGACAGATGAAAATGGTGAAGAGTTTGTGATGAAGGCGATGAATTGTCCGCACCATTTTGAAATATACAACGCCGAACCACACAGCTATCGTGACTTACCTTTGCGCATCGCTGAAAATACTACTGTCTATCGCAATGAAAAAAGCGGAGAACTCGCCGGACTTTTGCGCGTTAAAAATTTAACTCAAGATGATACACATCATTTTATAAGAGCGGACCAAATCGAAACTGAAATTGAAATGATCTTCGGCCTAATGCAAAGAGTTTATGCTCTGTTTAATTTTAATGATTATAAGGTAGAAATATCTGTCCGGGATCCAAAAAATAAAGAAAAATATTTCGGAAGCGACGAGGTCTGGGAAAAAGCCGAAGGGATTTTAATTAATTCCGCAAAAAAAATGGATTTGAAATACAGCGTGGAGGAGGGCGAAGCTGCTTTTTATGGACCTAAAATTGACATAAAAGTAAAAGATTCAATCGGCCGAGAATGGCAATTAACCACCGTTCAATTAGACTTTAATCAACCGGAAAATTTTGAAATGGATTACACAGGAGAAGATGGTAAAAAACATCGTGTGGTTGTTCTGCACGTTGCCATCTTTGGCTCTTTTGAAAGATTTATGGGGGTATTGATAGAACACTATGCCGGCGCCTTCCCTCTCTGGCTCTCGCCGGTGCAAGTGAAAGTGATTCCGGTACGCGAAAATCATAATGAATATGCAAAAAAAGTTTTTGAATTGTTAAAAGAAAATGGTATTCGTGCAGAACTCGACGATGAAGATAAAAATCTCGGCGGAAAAGTCCGTGATGCTAAAAATAACAAAATCCCTTATTGGGTAGTCATCGGTGATAAAGAGATTGAAGCAAACAAAATTACCCTAGAATCCCGCGATGCCGGCCAGCTCGGTCAAATTGGAAAAGAAGAGCTCGTGACAAAACTTTTGGGAGAAATTAGGAATAAAAAATAATATTATTCTAGATAAACTATCTCTATTCCGAATTCTTTGGCTTTTTTGTGTTCCCATTTTGAACCACTTGATGACTCCCAGTTAGGTATAAAATAATAGGTCGAAGCCATTTTTGACTCAATAATCGGTATATAAAAATCATTTAGCATCTCTTTGAGAATTTTTTCTTTTGAAAATTTATTTTTCAAAATCTGCATAGGTATCTCAAAAGGCATCTGATCAAACACAACCAGCCCATTATTTTGTAACTGCGTTATGGTGTTATTGAAAAGATCTAGATTTTTTTCAATAGACCCTGCGCCTCCAGTTGTAATTGGCCCACAAACCTGCACAAAAGGTTTTGGCATTCGATCTATTATACGTTTAGCTATATTATATAAGTCCTTCACTGACTCTACTTTTTCCAAATCTTTCCAATCCTTTTCTTCCCAGTATTTTTTTGTTTCTTTACTAAATTCCATTTTATATATCAATCTCGGCTAATTTGGCGTTAGATTGGATGAAAGATTTGCGAGGGGGAACTTCGGAACCCATGAGAATATCAAAAATTTCATTGGCTTCTTCGGCGTCGCTGATGTCTACTCTTTTCAATACGCGGTGTGCTGGATCCATCGTTGTTTCCCAGAGTTCCTCCGGATTCATTTCTCCAAGACCTTTAAAACGTTGAATGTGAATTCTCGCCCCGTTAGAAGCAGACTTCTCCCCTGAAGTCTCAGCTTCTAATGGGGTTGTTTCGTCTCCTGTAGGTTGTTCGATTTCTTCTATTTCTTTTACATCAGCATTTTTACCAACAATTTTTAATTTTTCATCGTCTGTGTAAGCGTACAAAATTTCTTTACCTTTTTTAATTTTATAAAGTGGCGGTTGAGCAATATAAATATACCCGGCATCAATAACCTCTCTAAAATATCGGTAGAAAAGAGTAAGCAAAAGTGTGCGAATGTGTGAACCGTCCACGTCGGCATCTGTCGCGATAATTATTTTATGATAACGCATTTTTTCTAAATCAAAAGTGTCCCCGATAGACGTGCCCATAGCGATAACGAGAGATTTCACTTCTTTGGAAGCAAGCATTTTATCAATACGCGCACGTTCAACATTTAAAATCTTTCCGCGGAGTGGCAAAATCGCCTGCGTACGGCGGTCACGTCCTTGTTTGGCCGAGCCTCCTGCCGAATCTCCTTCCACCAAGAACAATTCCGATTCAGAAGCATTTTTTGTTTGGCAATCTGCGAGCTTGCCGGGTAAAGTCATCCCTTCTAGCGCACCCTTTCGTAGCACAGAATCCTTCGCTGCCTTTGCAGCCTTACGAGCCTTAAGAGCGAGAATCGATTTGTTAATTATACTTTTTGCTTCATCAGGATTTTCCTCCAAAAAGTTTGCAAAAGCTTCTCCAAAAACTGTGGCAACTGCACCCTGAGCTTCCATACTCCCTAACTTTCCTTTTGTTTGTCCTTCAAATTGTATTTCACGAAGTTTAACAGAAATAACTGCCGTTAACCCTTCCAAAACGTCATCTCCTGTGAATCCCCCTTCGGACTCTTTCATCATTTCATTTTTCTTGCAGTAGGTGTTAAGGGTTCTCGTTAGTGCAGTTTTAAAACCAGTCACATGCGTTCCGCCTTCTTGGTTGTAAATGTTGTTAGCAAAAGGAAAAATTCTATCTACGATGTCATCTACGTATTGAAGGGCCACTTCAACGCCAACACCATCCAATTCTTTTTCAACGTAAAAAATATTGCTTTGAATTGGCTTTTGAAATTTATTGTAATATTTTACAAGGGATATAAGTCCTCCTTCAAAATAAAAAGACACAGACGGAAGTTCTTCTTCCAGTTTTCTAAAATAGAAAACATCTTCTTCGTTTAATCCTTTTTTGCCTGCCTGCGCAGGCAGGTTGTCAAAATTTCGCGCATCAATTATTGAGATTCTTAACTTCTTTACCAAATATGCCTGCTGACGAATATGGTTCACAACCGTGTGCCAATCAAATTTTATATCACCGAAAATTTCTGTGTCTGGCTCAAAAGTGATAATTGTGCCGTGCAGTTTTGAAGCGCTAATTTTTTTCACGGCAGATTTTTTCTTGCCTTTAGAATATTCCTGCAAATATTTGCCCCCGTCCCGATAGACTTCCGCCTTGCAATAGACAGAAAGAGCATTCACCACTGATGCCCCTACTCCGTGCAAACCTCCAGAAACTTTGTATCCTTCCCCGCCAAATTTTCCTCCAGCGTGGAGTGTGGTCATGACAGTTTCCAGCGCAGAAACTTTTGTCTTTTTATGTATATCTACCGGAATACCTCGGCCATTGTCCGCCACTCGCACCTTATTTTCTGGCAAAAGGACAATTTCAATTTCGTCACAAAAACCACCCATAGCCTCATCGCGGGAATTATCAAAAATCTCCCAAACAAGGTGATGTAAGCCCTCAGGACCTGTGGTGCCAATATACATGCCTGGACGGCGCCTGACAGGCTCCAAGCCCTCTAAAACAGAAATGTCAGAGGCATCATAATGGTGCGCCCCGCCATAGGCGAGCAAGCTTTTCCCATCATTTTTTTTGGTTTCCTTTTTAGCCATGTATACAGATATTATAGCAAAAAACTATTCAAAATACTAGTCTTTTTTCCCCAAAAAACCTTTACTTTTTGGTTATTTTTCTTTATATTGGATAAATGCAAAATATCACAATAGACTCAAAAGAAGGGGCGACAATCAAAAGAGAATTGGACAATAAAAATGATACCTATTCTGAAAGATTAAAACGCTACTTAGGTATGCCGGACTTGTCCAGAACTCTAGGCAGTCCAATCAAGGAAATAGTGGACAGAATATTAGCTAACCAATATTTCAAGGATTTAGATATTATACAAATTCCGGAAATCGTTCCGGCTGATATTAGTTTTGATCTATTTGATTTTCCGATGGACCATCCGGCCAGAAGCAAGTCGGATACTTATTACCTTGATGACAAAAATATCTTGCGCACTCATACGACCGTAATGTGGTATTACTATTTGGACAACGAGGAAGTAAAAAAACGAATTGCGAAAAATAAACCGGTTGGTTGTTTCAGTTTTGGTAAAGTTTATCGCAAGGATGAAGTTGATAGAAAACACATGAATGTCTTTCATCAAATTGACGGCTGGTATTTGGCCCCGAAATCTCTTAAAACCATCGGTCGACAGGATTTGGAAGAGGCCTTGGGAAATATTGCCAAAGCCGTGTTCGGACCCAGCGTAAAATATCGCTTAAACAAAGACACCTTCCCCTATACGGACCCTTCACTTGAAATGGAAGTTGATATAAACGGCAATTGGGTGGAAGTGGTAGGTTGTGGCGTGGTAAAAGGAAGCGTCCTTGAAAAATTGGGGGTTGATTCGTCCAATTATACCGGGTGGGCTTTTGGATTCGGCCTGGAAAGACTTGCCATTGTCAGCATGGACTTGCCCGACATTCGCCTCCTTTGGAGCGAGAACGAAAGAGTGAAAAAACAATTGAAACTAGGCCAAAAATTCGTGGAAGTAAGCAAATACCCGCCAATTGTCAGAGATATTTCTTTTGTGGTAAAAAATGATTTTATTCCGAATGATTATTTTGATTTTGTCAGAGAAACCGCTCCGGGATTAGTGGAAGAAGTGGAATTGCTTGATAAATATGAAAATGCCGAAAAATTTGGCGAAGGTAAGATAAGCTATGCTTTTCGCATCACCTATCGCTCGCTGGAGAGAACACTAACAAGCGCTGAAATTGACAAAATCCATAAGAATATTGAAGACATAACAACTAAAGTTTTTGGCGGAATGATTCGCTAGAAAACTTAAAAGTGATAGATCGGCTATCTTGTTTTAACTACCGCCCAAATTGGCACCACTCACAATCCTTTTTGTTGCATCCTTTTTTTAGAAATTCCATAGATAACACATCCTCTGCGCAAGTATTAATTTCTTTCTTTAGTTCCTCTAAATGTTCTTTCGTCACGTCAAAAGAATATTGTTCAAACTTTCCCTTTTTATTTTTTTCCACAAAATCAAGAATACTTTTTTTTATTTTGAAATCCTTTTTGTCATAATTTGTAAGCAGTAATTTATAAAAGATCAATTGTCTTTCATAATCGGCTTTTTGTTCTTTTGTTTTTTCCGAAAAAGATTTCCCGGTCTTATGATCAATAATATTGATATTAGATGAAAATACATTGCCTACATATTCTATTTTATCTAATGTACCGCTGATTTTAAGAATTTCCTTATTGTCAAGCTCAAAATCCCTTTCAATATGAAATTGAGTTTCTGTTTTATCTGTCCACTCATTTGAATATTCGTCATAATATTCAGACAAAGCGCGTTCGCCTCTTTCCCTGAATTTTTCTTCGTCCTTTTCAGATAAATTAAATCTATTTAATCCTTTATCAAATTCTTCCAGAAGAACTTTTTTGGGCAGAATTTTAGATTCTTTTTTGGATTTCTCAAAAAACTTATTTAGGGCGAAATCCACGATACTTCCGAACTTCATACTTACAGAATAAATATCAGGAATTCTAATCAGGTTCTTATATAAGTATTTTTTGGGACAATTTAAATAATTGTTTAGCGCGGAAACATTGAGCCCGCGCTTGAAAAAAAGATGGCGCAAGTATTCCGGATCAAATAAAGAAGCGGAATATTTTTCAAAATTCATAAAAGAAGCGAGCCCGTCAATGTTTTTTTCTTCATAACTTTTCATGTTTTCTTCTTTTTTAAAAGTTCCGTTGATTTCTTTTACAAATTCCGATTCTTCGTGTTCTCTGCCGTCGTTATCGGTTCTCGCAAAAGAAATATTCAAACTATTTTTTGCACGGGTCATCGCGACATAAAACAACCTTCTTTCGTCTTCAATGCTTCCGTCGTATTGATAAATAGGCAAAGAGATACTGTTTCCTCCATTGCGGCCCTCCCATGATTTTCTTGTGGTATTTATTATATAAACATATTCAAATTCCCTTCCCTTTGAACCATGCGCGGTCATTAGAGATACCCCTTCGATAATTTCCGGATCGGTGCTTTTAATGTCTAAATTGTATTTGATAAAAGAATCAACAAAATAAATAAAATCTGCGATGCCATAATTCTTTTTCGTCTCATTTTGTCTTTTTATCTCGTCTAAAAATTTATCCAGTTTGACAAGCTGGGCTCGGCTATTAACCGACCCGATCATGTATTTGAGATATCCGATTTTTTCCAAAAATGTTTTGAAAAAATCGGGGAAATTTTGATTATTGGATTCAATCTTCAATTCTTTTACGGTTTTTGCAAACTCAAAAAAATCATCTGAATTTTTCACTTCAATTTCCTTAAGAACTTTTTTGTCTTCCATAATCGCAAAAAGGTGTTTCCTCTCTTCTTTGCGCAGGGATTTGAGTTTATCCAATATCCTCACTGAATCATAGGCATCAAACTTCAAAAAGTTTGCAAAAAATACTTTTCCCAGATGATGGTCATCGTTCGGATTATAAATAACCCTTAAAATATTTATTAAATTCGCAATATTCGGGTCATCCAGTATCTTATCTTTTGAAAAAATAGTGTACGGAATCCGGTAAAAATCAAAAATCGTCTTTATGTCGGAAACATTCTTGTTGGCGCGATACAGAACAGCAATTTCACTAGGCGCGATTCCATTTTCAATTTTTGCTTTTATCCCTTCTGCCAAATATAAAAGCTCGAATTTGTAATTTGAAAATTTGCGAATGTTTATCTTCTCATTTTTTACCTTAGCGTTTGAATGCAGTTCTGCGCTTTTTTCTAGATCTTTTATTTTAATGACCAAGCTGTGCGCGCCGTCCAAAATGTTTTGCGCAGAACGATAGTTTTCAGAAAGAGTAATTGAACGTATATTTTTATACAAATTTTGAAAACGCGAAAAGGTTTCTGCGCTTGCGCCTTGAAATCGATAAATAGACTGTTTTTCGTCTCCCACGGTAAATAAATTGGGCTTACCCTCTAGGTGCGGGGCGTCAGTCAGAAGTTCTATCAGCTCGTTTTGGCCCTCGTTTGTATCTTGGTGTTCGTCCACGAGAATATATTGGTATTTCTCTTGAACATCGGCTTTCAGATTTTTATTTTTTGAAAGTTCTTCCAGCGCATAAAGAATCATGTCGGAAAAATCATACAGACCGCGCTTTTTCAGTTCCATTTGATAAAGTGAAAATATTTCTCCCAATTCTTTCGCCTTATCAATTTTTTTATTTATTTTTTCCTTCTCGGCCGGTTTGATTGCCCCCTTTTTATATTCACCGTAATCTTTTTTATAGTATAGGTCTTCGTTCGCGAGAAGCTCTTTTTCCCAAATCGGCAATTTTTTGATAAACTCTTTCGGCAATAGTCCTTCTTTTTTTATTGCCAGAATACTATCCACTATTTTATTTAGAAAGGAAAATTCGTCATGAAAAGAAATGAGGTGTTCAAATTTATTTTTCTTAATGATAGATTCTATGATTTCTACCCTGTCTAAATCCCCGATTACCCTAAAACCCTCAAGATTTTCAAAATAAAAAGAAAATTCTTTTATAATGTGTTCACAAAAAGCGTGAAAAGTAAAAATATTTACCCTATACGCCCTATCCCCTATTATTTCAAGAAGTTTCTCGCGCATAGAGATAACTCCGGCCGTAGTGTAAGTAAGGGCTAAAATGCTCTCCGGGGCCGTGTCTGTTTTTAGCAAAATATTGGCAATGCGGAAAGTTAAAATCTTGGTTTTGCCCGTCCCCGGACCTGCCACGACCATTACCGGCCCATCTATGGCTTCCACCGCCTCTTTTTGGGCTTTATTTAGTTTTTTATATTCATTCTTATATTCTCCTTCAACCCTAAGTGTCATTTTTATATTATATCCTATTCTGTTGTCACTCCGTCAAATTCCGGACTGTCTTTTTCCGCTTCTTCCTTTGTGGCTCTTATTATTCCATCTTTATGGTGGGCCGGAGAATAAATTGTGTAAAGTTTCAAATCATCTGCGCTGGAAGTATTGATAATGTTATGTTGCGCTCCGGCTGGAACAATCATCACAGAACCGTCGCCGAGAACATATTCATTGCCATCAATAATGCATTTCCCCTGTCCTTTTTCAAAACGGAAAAATTGGTCGTTGTCCGGATGCGTTTCCATACCGATTTCTTCGTTCGGTTTCAAGCTCATCAAAACCAGCTGACTATGCTTGGCTGTATATAAAACCTTGCGAAAATTTTTATTCTCCAATGTCTCTTTTTCTATATTTGCGTTAAATCCTTTCATCCCGTTAGAAGCAGGTCGCGATCTTAATATTTTTTATAAGAAAAGACCCGCTATGTTAATTTGTAATTAAATTTTTATCCCCTCGAATACTCGCGATCGCAGCTTCTAACGGGATCATATTCCTAAAAAAATATAAATTTATTTATGGCGCTTCTATAAACCCTGTACGGCTTCGGCCCGACAAAAGCCTTGCCGTTTATAAATATAGTCGGTGTGCCATACATATTTGTTTTATCAAGCTCTTTTATTTGATTTTTCATCATAATTCTTGTTTCCGAACCATTGGCCAATTCATTTACCTTTTTAATATCAAAATTAAAACTATTTAGAATAGTACCTAAATTGGATTTGTCTAAGATGTAATTCTTGTCAGCAATAAATAGATAGTCATTTAATTTCCAAAATGCTTCATCTCCATAAAGCTTCCGGACTGCATATCCCGCATCTCCCAAAAACATAGTATCTCCCTTCGCCGGATAGTGGGCAAAAATATAATTCGCTTTTTTATTTTTTATCAATTTTTGAATGTCCGGATAAGCTTTCCGGCTGTAGTCGCAGGCATAACAGCCGATGAACACAACAGTATCTTTGGAGCCGATATTTTGAGCTGGGAAACCGGAAAGGTCAACGTCTTCAAGAGTCACATTTTCTTCTATTTTCTGCGTAATACCGCAAGAATTATCCCCCTCTAGTGAAGTCACTTTGTTGTTTTCTCCGCTTGGGTCAAAAGCGCAAAATCCGCTTTCGTTCAGACCGTTGCAACTTCCAAAAACATAAAAATTATACACTCCGCGCATAACCCAAACGGTGCTCCCAAGCATTAAAATAAAAAATATCCAGGAAAGAATTTCATAATGTTTATTTACCATCTTTGCAAAAAATTCTGAACGAGTGATTATTTTCGATAAAATTTTTCCTTTTATCTTGTCCGCAAAACCGGTATTGCAGGGGCGAAGAGTGATTCTTCTAAAAACACAGCTAAAGGCTTCTTTTGCCAAGGCGCGGTGTGAAGCGCTGAATATTCCCAATATTCCAAATATAATTAAAGCTAATATGCAAGGCATAAATTTATCCGCCTAAACTTTTTTAATAATATATACTATCATTTTATTCAAGCTTTGTAAAAAATTTTGGCGGATTTATAAAATTTTTATAATTTTGTTTAAATTGGCAATAAATGCTTCCGCCTCTTCCATCGTATTATACAAATATAAAGAAACACGGGCAGAATTGTAAATCTTTTTACTGTTAAACCAAGAATGCACGCAGTGCTGTCCGGAACGAATGGAAATATCCGCCATTTCATCAAGCATAACAGCAAATTTATGCATATCAGTTCCGTCTATATAAAAATTGATAATTCCGGATCTTTCTTTCGGGTCTTCCGGTCCAATAATTTTTATTTGCAGAATTTTTTTCAGCTCCCCCGTAATATACGTATTCAATCTTAATTCATGTTCGGCAATATCTTTAAAATTAAATTGACTTAGATATTTTGCCGCCTCACCCAACCCGATAATGCCAGCGTAATCTTGTAATCCAGCTTCAAATTTCTCCGGAACCGGAAGTAGTTTATAATTTTCATAAGTGGAAAATTCAACGGTATCTCCGCCGACGAGAAAAGGAGATAGTTTTTCCAGCAATTCGGATTTGCCGTAAAAAACTCCGGTGCCGGTCGGACCGAGCATTTTGTGTCCGGAAAACGCCAGAAAATCAACATCTAAATCTTGCACGTCAATTTTTTTATGTGGAATACTTTGCGCGGCATCCAGAAAAACCAAAATATTATTTTTATGCGCAATTTCTATTATTTTCTTAGCCGGGTTCGTTACCCCATCCAGATTTGAAGTGTGCACGACTGAAACTAATTTCGCTCCCGTAATCAATTTAGATAAATTATCCAAATTAAAACTGCCGTCTTCGTTGGATGGAATTATTTTTACCGTAATCCCTATTTTATCCCGAAGCTGGAGCCATGGAATTAAGTTTGAGTTGTGTTCTTTGTCGGAAATCAGAACAATGTCTCCTTTCTGCAGGCCAAGTGAATTTGCAAGCAAATTTATACCTTCGGTTGTGTTGCGAGTAAAAATTATTTCATCTTCATTTCTTGCATTTATAAATTTTGCAATAATTTGCCTCGCTTCTTTTACCTTTTTAGTAACCTTATCTCCCAGTTTGTGAGAACTTCTGCCAGCGCAGGCGGGGTAATTAAAATAATAATCGTTCATCGCTTCAATCACTTGATTTGGTTTTAAGCTCATACAGGCGCTGTCCAAATATACCGGAGCGGAACCGTTTCTTGAGCTCAAAATATTAAAGTCGGCTCTTATTTTGCTTGTATTTAACATTCTAAAATCCGTTTCACTTTTTCCACAACTTGATCAATCCTAACATCATTTTTGATGATATATTCATAAACTGAATTTTCTAGCTCCCGTTTTACTTTTTCCTCTTCTGTGAGATTGGTTAAAATAATAATTTTAACATTTTTACCCCATTCCTCTTCTCTTAATTTTTTTGCCATTTCGGTACCACTCATTTTGGGCATAAGAAGATCAAGTAAAATAAGCCCCGGACGCACTTTTCGGGACATTTCCAACCCTTCTTCCCCGTCCTTGGCTTCAAACACGGTGAAACCTTCTCTTGTCAATTTATCATTGAGAGCTTCTCGCAGACTTTTCTCGTCTTCTACTATTAAAATAATTTTATCATTCTCCATATATTTTATTATATCATTTAAATGGGAGAGATACATAAAACTCGGTTCCTTTTCCCTCTTCCGACTTAAGCCATATTTTCCCGCCCAATTGATCAATTATAGTTTTGACAACATAAAGTCCAAGTCCCGTTCCGCTAGTGTTATAATTTCGGATATTGTCCGCCCGAAAAGACTTGGTGAATATTTTATCCTGCTGATTTTGGGGTATGCCATAGCCGTTGTCGGACACGGTAATCAGAATATTCTTTTTTGCGGAATCAAAGGCGACTTTCAAGTCAATCGCGCCTTTTTCGGGGGTATATTCCACGGCATTGTCTAATAAATTCTGAAAAACCATGCGCAAGAGACTTGGGTCGGTTGAAAATGCCGGAATGTCCGAACCGAAATTTTCTTTGAACACAAGCTTCTTTTTTTCAATTTTCGGTTTTTCTTCAGCCAAAACATATCGCGCAAGCGCGATTATATTGGTCGGCTTGAGATTAACCTTAAATGTTCCGAGTTCAAGACGGGAAATATCCAGCAGGGTATCCACTAATTTAATCATTCGCTTATTGCCGTAATAGATTTCTTCAAGGTATTTTTTTTGACCGGGAACGACTTGGCCAACATCGCCGCTTAAAATCATTTCGGTATACCAGCTGACAGCAGTCAGCGGAGTGCGCAATTGGTGCGAGGCCAGCGAGACAAATTCCGTTTTAGCCCTGTCAATTTCTTTTTCTTTGGTAATGTCGCGAAAATTATCAATGGCGCCGATAATCTTTCCTTCAAAAAATATCGGGGCAACAACCATCGAAACCGGAAAACTAGTGTCATCCTTTCTAACATAAGAGTATGTAGTAGTAGTAGTAGTAGTGATGCCAGCAGTCAGGGCAAGATACATAGGCAGTTTCTCTTTAGCGATAATTTCCCCTCGTTCGTCAATAACCGGAACAACATCGCGCAGATTTTTGCCTTTTACCTCGTCAAATCGCCAGCCAATCATCTTTTCAGTTTTTTCGCTCATGGCAATAATGCGTCCATCCTTGTCAACCGCAATCATACCATCGCCTATGCTGATCAGCATGGCTTTCTCCTTAGCGTCTTTTTCCGCAAGTTTTCTTATAATTTTTTGAATCCAAGTAAAATCAGCGAGGATGATAAAAAATAACAGGGTGACAATCATTCCAACGCGTATGTTTAATTTTTGCCGTAAAACGGCGACTTTCTCGCGAATCACGATTTCCAGCTGGTTCACCTGATCTATCATCCGACTTCTCGCTATTACCAGCTGATCCATCAGCTGCATTTCTATTTTGCGCGAAAACTTTGCCGTGTCGGGCTCTGTTGAAAAATTCGCGAAAAGTTGCTCACCGGTTTGCTTGATAATTTTGTTGCTTTCCTCAATTGAAACAAGGATTTTGCGTTCGTCGGATTTATTGAAAATTTTTTCCGCTTCTCCGATAAATCCGTCAATCATCCGTCCACTTAAAGCCCATTGCGCTCTGGAACTCTCCGTCCGATACAATAGATATTCGTCAAGCAAATTCGCCCGGCGAAAAATTTCTTTATTAAGGCCGCTGACAATTACCGATTTTGCGGCATTTTCTTTCGTCTGGGTTATCGCAATGTAAATAAAAACGCCGGCAAAGATGGAGGCGGCAAAAGCAACAATAAAAACAATAAGGGTTTTTGTTTGGATTTTCATAGTGATTATTTATGGATAATCGTAATCATTTCCGGCCTCGCTTTTTCTAGCGCGTCAAAATAAATATAATCAAGATAGTTGGGAATTGCGGTTTTGTCGGTTAGCTTATTTTGAATCGCCCAATGGGCTTCATTCTCCATCGTTAGCACCAATTCCTGCTCTAAGGCGAGATGCGGAGCGACTTTTGGCCAAATATATTCAATATACGGTTCGTCGTAATGCAATATCCTAGCGACAATATTCCTCGCCTCTCTGTCATAATCTTTCACATATTGCTCCGCTTCCATTAAAGACCGGAGGTAACGTTCCACGATTTGCGGATGGCTTTTGATGAATTCATCCGTGCTATATAAGAGAGCGAATGTATCCTGGTTGCCTTGAGCGGACCAAACAACAGCATTGTCCCCCAGTCTTTTTGCTATCTTGTACGGATTGGGCTCATAACTCGCCACGGCATCAATTTGGCCATCCGCTATCCGTTTGGTCATTTCGGCGGGAGACAAATCAATTATGCTAACGTCCGAAAAAGCAAGATTGTTAAAAGTCAAAAAACGGCCCAGAAAAAATTCTCCGGCGCTCTTTCTCGTAACGCCGATTTTTTTTCCTTTTAAATCTCCGGGATTATTAATCCCTTTATCCTTCCTGGCCACAACCTGCACAACTTTTTGCTTGCTTGTTTCCGTCAAAATCCTCAAATTATCCTTCTGAAATATATAATTCACTCCCGGGAATTCCCCCGCCACGGCAAAATTGAGCCTGCCCGCCAGAAGATCCGCAATCATGGGGGGACCCGCCTGATATTCCTGAATTTCCGCATCAAGACCATTTGCCACAAAATATCCCCTATCTTTGGCTATAAGATTGAGAATGGAATATTCCCCCAGATTGCCTATGGCGATTTTCTCAACCGGACCAGCGTATTTTCCCGGCTGTTTTTGGCCAAGCCGAAAATAGCCGCCCGCCAAGAGAGCGACAATGACAAGCCCAAAACCGACAATAAAGACATTTTTTTTATTCATGTATTATTTTCGCATTTCCAGAATTTCCTCTATCTTTTTTACCACATCATGAAGCTTCCAGTCCGATTTGATCAAATAATGCATCGGCTTGTGCGTTACCATATCTTCCACCAGCTGTTCATTGGTCGCGCTCAAGTTTGTGAGGATAACAACGGGAACTTTTTCTCCCCAAGAATCCTCCCTAATTTTCTTCAAAGCGGTCATCCCATCCATTACGGGCATGAGAAGGTCAAGCAGAATAAGGTCCGGGTGTTTGGAAAGCGCCAACTCCACCGCCTCTTCCCCGTCTTTCGCTTCAAATGACAGAAAATTTTTAAGGCGAAGAATATCCACTATGGCTTCGCGGAGGCTTTCCTCGTCTTCCACCACCAATATTGTTTTTTGCGGCATATTTTTATTATACATCATAAAATTTATAAATTCGGATTCTCTCGACGAAGCGAGAAAGACACTTTTTTGCCAAGAATCTTTTCGTATCCAGACACAAGAGTAGCAATAATTTTTGACGGATTCTCGCTAATATTGTGCACTTTCCCAGTTTCTTTGTCAATCTTTAGCCCATCAATATTCGCCGCGATGAGAAGCGCGTCGTCGCCGACCCGTTCACGCATTTGCATGATTGTGTCGCTTAAAATTTCGTAGAAAATGCGCTTGTCGCGGGGAATGTCAGAGTAATCAAGGGGTGTGGACCTTCCTCTGCGACGTTTAATCAAAGCGTGCCCGAGCGCAAACATAAGAATGCCAGAGAGAAGAGTGATCCCTCCATAGAGGAAGAAATCGTCCCGAAAAAGCCCCAGAATTTTTCGCTCTATCGTAAAAGAAAACTGAGTGGTAGCGGGAACCAGCTGTCCGTCGTAGATGACAAAAGTCTTCGCCATATAAACGCCTCCCGCCACGCCGAAGGGAATTTGGATTGTTTTTATAAAATTATTCGTCGTTTCTACTGCCACTGTCTCGTTGCTGGAATATATTTTTTCTCCCGCGCCGGAAAAAATCGAGTACTCAACGAGAACATCCACTCTCCGCCCTCCGCCAAAATTTGACAGTTTGACAGAAATGGGTAAAAGTTCTCCCGGCGCCACTTTTATCGCTCCGGCATCAGCGGTATCAACCTGAGCGTTGACAACTTCTTGGGCGAAAATGGCGGATAATGCCAAAATTAACCCCGCCGACACAACAAGCACGCGAACAAACGTAATTCTAAATGATTTCATTTTTTGTTTTCGTCTTCGCGATTCTATAAACTCTGATTTTTTTCGCGACAAACAGCGCAAGCATTGAAATTATCGCCCCCGCAACAACAGACAAGGCAATGGGCGCAGAATTTTCTCGCGTTGATGGAACCGGAGCCGAGACAATATCAAAAAGAGGAGGAATATTGTTATTTGCTATTGGCGCACTTTGCCGCGGATTTACTGCGGTAAAAAATTCTGTATTGAGAGAAGCATTAGGAATAGTAATATTGCTTAGGGTGGCCGGTGTTATGCTGACATTGGGAAAACTCCCACTACCGTTTCCGCTTGACGATTCATCTGAAGCATCCGCTTCTCGCCAGTCGGTTTCCACATCGCAAAAACCGCAATCAAATGTCAGAGTGCCGATGAGAGTGCCGGTAGCCGTGCCGGAAAATTTTCCCGTCGTTCCGTCTATTGAAACGTTATCAAAATCAATCCAACCAAGCTGTTCCCCCCAAGCGGAACCGGACAAGTTGCCGGCGCCGTCATTTGAAACTCCGCCCAAGGCCGGATTGAATTTTATAAATCCCTTATTCGCCGACCAAGCATGCCCAGAGAGCGCGCTGTCGTTCACAATCACATTTTCAAAGTTTATATAGCCGACATTATTGCTCCAGGCGTATTTGTGGGAATCTAAAACAACGCCGGCGAAAGCATAAGATAAAGGGAAAAAGAGACCAAGACAACAAAGGAGAATTATTGGTTTTTGTTTTAATTTTTGTTTTGGCATGACATAAAAAATTATTGCGGACTATTCGGAGTTTTATTTTCTTCTTTTGCCTCCTCCGCCAAATCCTGCGGTTGATTGACGGAAATTTGCGTAATGTTGACGATTTTGTTGGTTGACGGCCGGTAGAGAATCGCAATCATCGCCTTGTTGTAGGTAAAAAGCCTGTCGCCGTTTTCGGCCGCTTGAAAAAAGGGCTGGTCTTTCAATTTTTCCTTGTCCAAAATCGCGGCAATGCTCGGCGTTTCACCTGAAGGCAGTTCCATCAGCCTGCCGAGAGCGAGAACCAGCCTCTCGCTTTCTTTTTGCGCTTCTAAATTCGGATTGGCTTTTATCGCGGTATATTTCGTGTAAAAATAATACGATCCGTAAATACCGCCAGCGGCCAAAATAACAAGAATAATTACGGAAAGTTTTTTATATCCGACTCTCCCCAAAAACTTTGATATTTTTTGTTTGGGCTGAATGCCGTCATTAGCATCTTTGACTGCCGTTTGAATTACATTATTTACCGTATCTTCTGTTGTGTTTTTTTTGGGCATATTATTGTATTTTGGATTAATTTATAATTGTTCCGGCGCGGACGAAGTTTCGGTCGGAGACGAATCGGTTTCCGGCGGAGATTCCGGTTCGGGAGTTGGTTCGGGAGTTGGTTCGGGAGTTGGTTCGGGAGTTGGTTCGGGAGTTGGTTCGGGAGTTGGTTCGGGTTCAGGAATTGGGGTCGGGGTCGAATCTGGTTGCGGGACTGGTTCTGGAGTGGGTTCTGGTTCGGAAATTAGGTCGGGTATTGGTTCTGGTTCAGAAATCGGGTCTGGTTCTTCGATTATTATCGGATCAATACCCGCATTCTGCAAAAGCTCGTCAAATTGATCGCCATTCACGCACGCCTCGCTTCCATCGGATCTTTTGACACAAAGTTGTTCTGTATGGACTTTCTTAGAAAATACTTCATCAAAATATCCCCGGATTGCCGTTACACGCGCAGTTATAAAATCAGTCAGAAACTGCTTGCCGTCCGCAATTTTCTGAACAATTATCGCTACCGGGTCGCGCGCGATTTCGGCTTGAATGACGGCGACAAGAGTTGAAAGCCCATTGTCCGTGCCGTCGGCGTTAATTTTAGGCGATATATCGCCCAAAAGCGCGGACCCCCCGTTAAAGTCAAAATTCTTTACAAAAGCCAATACGATACCGGTTCCTTCTCCGCCATAAGCCGACATTGCTTGTCCGATTACCGGACCTGCGCCATTGGATTTCATAGCTACGCCAGACATGGAGGAAGGGGTAAGATAATCGCCAACTTCTATGTTCCCATTTTCCGCCACAACTTTAACCGGCACGCGTCCGGAGAGAGCTACGGGAACAGCCTTTACTCCTTCTTTACTTACCCCGCCAATTACCATTCCGGGCCTGGTTGAAACAATACCTAGCACATTTTGATCGTTAGTGTTTGTGCTTTTTTGAACTCCTGTTTCCAAACTTGGATCTATTGAAACAACATCTCCCGCTTCAATGCTCTCATCATTGGTTGTATATATTTCCGCCAAGTCGGCTCCGGTATCCAAAACCATTGCGACCGCGATACCTCCCAAACTCACACCGCTAGCCGTGCCGGAATAAGCGCAAACAACATAAGTCTGTGCTGAGACTCCCGGGTCAACTACTATTCCTGTTACAAATACTGACGGTCCGTTAGAATTGTTTGCGGATGTTAAGCTTGTCGCTTCATCATTTACAAGACTTCCGGCATTACACGTTGAGCCAGTTCTTATTTCAACTGTAACAGTTTGATCCGCGTTATTTAGAGAGTTAGACCATAGATTAGTATATACATAAATATCTCCGGTCGCCGTGCTTGGCGTTACGGCAACCGTGCCAAGCGATGTGGCGCCAGCCGATGTTGTTCCAGTAATTGTTGTTGCCGCGATTGAAGTAGTGGACTGTTGAAGATCTGTCCCCGCTCCTCCCGCATCCGATGCGCAGTCCCAAGTATCCGTGCTTTCCACCCATTTCAAAACCTGTCCATCGGTACATCCCTGAAGCAAACCAATACCATCACTACGTGCGATTAATCCTGACCCAGATGAAGTGCCAGTACCTCCGTCAGCCGCAGTGATTAGGGTTAAAGCGTCCGCATCAATTAAACCAGTAGCGAGGGTAACAGCAGTATTGGAAGAACCGGCCGTAATCGTGCCGCCAATGTCAGTGTTTCCGGACGCATCAACATCAAAATTTGTGTAATCAATAATTCCGGTAGTGCCGGTAAGAGCATTAGTTGCGATTGATATCCCGCCATTGGCGGCAAGCGCTCCGGATACCGTGAATCCGCCCGTTGCTGACGCGACAGTAATATTTGCCGTGCCGTCAAAAGATACACCGCCGATAGTTCGCGCAGTTTGGAGCGCGGTAGCCGTGCCTGCATTTCCAGAGACAGAACCGGTCGCGCTTCCGATATTCGGAGTTGTGAAAACTGGCGAGGTGGCAAACACCACAAGTCCGCTACCCGTCTCGTCTGTTAGCGCTCCCGACAAGTTCGCGGAACTGAATGAACCCAAAGAAGTTGCATTACCCACAGAAGTAATTGCTCCTGTCAAGTTCGCGTTCGTCGTAACATTTCCGGCAGTCAATCCTGCGGCTGTTCCTGTAATATTTGTTCCGACTAATGCGGATGGAGTGCCTAAGTTTGGCGTTACCAATATCGGTGAAGTAGAAAAGACAGCGAGTCCAGTTCCAGTTTCATCAGATAAAGCGGCTAAAAGTCCAGCCGAATTAGACAAATCTTCTTCAAAATCTGTACAAGATTCTACTACTCCACTTGCATCTACCCCGAGAGGCGCCAAACCAGCAGAACAGTTGGCGCCATTGGCTACTAAAGCGGTCGCTGTTCCCGCATTGCCGGTAATTGTGGTTTGGTCGCCAGTGTTCGTGCCGGAGAGATTAAGGGCAGAAATATTGCCACTAAAAAAAGCGCCCCCTCTTTCATTAATATACGCTTTTTCCGAACCACCATTTAAGAAACTTACAATCTTTGATCCTGCATCAAGAAAAGTATTAAGAGTACCAAAAGTATATGCCGTGGCAGGAATACCATCGCTATCGATCACATCTGGATTTAAAACCGCGTTTTGATTGGAACCTATCTGGAAACTTCCCCCGCCAACATTGGCATAGATTATTCCCGAAGAATAGTAATTAAAATACAAATCGCCGAAAGAGGAAAAATCATTATTGGCGTCAACAGTAATGCCCTCAAGCGTGGCGGGACCCTGCCAGATTCCGTAACCGCTGGCGGGGTCGCCTATAACAATTCCCCCGTCCGTAACGGGATCGCTTCCCGAATCGGAAGCGAAAATTCGCAGTAAGGAAGTGTCGGAACCGTTGCTCAAATCAAGATTCCCCGTCATTGTATCGCCCGTTTTCAAAAGGTAGCCGGACAAATCCTGGTCGCCGGTATTCGTGCCGGAAATAGCTGACGCGCCCGTAACTTCAAGCGTTGGGGTTGATGAACCGGAAAGAGTGATACCATTAACTGTTGTAGGAGTAATCGCGCCAAGAGTTAGCGTAATTGCCGGAGTAGTAGTTGAAGTCGCGACCGAGCCAGACACTCCATTGGCTGTGACAACTGAAACATCGGTAACCGTGCCGGTTCCTCCAACTGCGATATCCCCGCTCCCCAGCAAAGAAACTCCTCCCACTGTTTTTATATTCGTGCCTGAAACCAGAGCATCTTGCTTGCCATTGAAAATCAGCCAATCGGCGGCCGTCAAAAGCCCGCGGGCAATCGCGGATGCCGAGGGAAGATTGAAAGAATGGACATTGCCAGCGGAAGAAATGGAAAAATCAGCGCCAGCACTGCCGGCAACTAATGTTTGTACGGCGGCAATTTGGTCATTTAAGCTGAACGCCGCCACGCCACAGTCAACGGATTCGGGAGGACAATCCGGCTCTAGGGTTTCGCCCGGCTCATATATGGTCGCGCTGGCTGTTTGCGAAAAAGTCAGACCAAATAGAAGAAGAAAAAATACAAATTTTACTTTTATTTTACCCATGAAATTAGATATTTATATTATAACAAATTTTTCAAGTAAAGTGTAAAAAACGCCCGGTTATCCACAGGTTTAAGAAACCATAGAATACTCTTTCTTTTTGTCTAAAATAATGTAAATTGAGGAGATGGAGGGTTCGCATAGCGGTCTAGTGCGCACGCTTGGAAAGCGTGTGTGGAGCAATCCACCAGGAGTTCGAATCTCCTACCCTCCGCTCTGTTCCAAAAGATTTAAAAATTCTTTCTCGTTAAGCACTTTTACCCCCAGTTTTTCGGCAGTTTTAAGTTTAGAACCCGGTTCAACCCCAGCTACCACATAAGAAGTGTTTTTGGAAACAGAACCGACAACTTTTCCCCCGTGAGCAAGAATTTTTTCTTTAGTAATTTCACGAGACATTGTAGAAAGTGTCCCGGTTAACACAAAATTAAGACCGAAAAATTTGCCTGTTTTTTTCTTCTCTGCTTTTTCTATAATTACGCCGTTTTTCCCCAGTTTTTTTATAAAATTTAAATTATTTTTATTCTGAAAAAAATCATAAACGCTTTTGGAAACCGCCGGACCGATATTTTCTATTTCAAGAAAAGAATTTGAGAAATTTAATTTTTTTTCTTGATTAACAGAAAGTATTAATTTTTCTAAAATACCAAAATTATTTGCTAAATCCCGCGCTGTTTCTTCCCCCACATGCAAAATTCCCAGCGCCCAAAGAAATTTTGCGAGAGGAATGCGTTTTTTATTTTCTATCTCGTTGATTATATTCTCGGCGCTTTTTTCGCCGAATCGCTCAAGTGGTGCTATGTCTTCTTTTGTCAGTGTAAAAATGTCCGCCGCATCGGTGATCAGCCCTTCATCCTTAAAACGTCTAAGAATTTTGGGACCCAATTCATAAATTTCAAAAACGGAAACGAAGTGTTCCAAATACCTTTCGTTTTTTGCCGGACATTTTTTGTTCGCACAATAATAAGCCACAGAAATATTTTTTTCGGGGACGCGGAGAGTCCTATGAGAAATGGTCTGGCCGGGGTTTGGGGCCCCGGAGAACCGAGGACCTTTCGAAGAGGAGCTCTCCGTGTCCCCGATTATTTTCTTCTCTATTTTTCCTCCACAGGCCGGACAAACTTCCGGCATTTTGAATTTTTTTTCTTTGCCTGTGCGCATTCTGGTTAGCACTTCCACCACTTTTGGTATTACATCACCCGCTTTTTCTATCACCACCGTATCCCCGATTCGCAAATCCAAACGCTCTATTTGATCCATATTGTGCAAAGTGGCTTTGGATACTCGTGAACCCGCCACGAGCGTCGGCTCAAAAATAGCGAGCGGCGTCAGGACGCCTGTGCGCCCTACATTGATTTTCACATTTTTCACTATCGTCGTCGCTCTTTCGGCTGGATACTTAAAAGCGGACATATAACGCGGAGCTTTGCCAACTACACCCAAAATTTCTTGTAATTTCAAATTATCCACGGAAATCACAACACCATCGGTGCCATAAGGAAAATCAGGGCGTATTTTTTCAAATTTTCTTATGAAATTTATAACTTCGTTTAAATTTTTACAGATAGCTTCATTGGCATCTACCTGAAAACCTAAATTTTTCAAAAATCTATGTTTATCCGAGTGCTTCTGTAAGCCTGGCAAAGAATTCAAAGCGTCGTGGGTCCCCTGTCCTTTGACTCCGAGGGCGAAGGCGCCAGAATTCTTTGCCGGACTTGCTTCTGCGATATCATAAGCAAAAAAATCTAATTTTCTTTCAGCCGCTAGTTTTGGGTCTAGCTGGCGCAAACTCCCAGCCGCCGCATTTCTGGTATTGGCAAAAAGTGTTTTTCCTTCTTTTTCGTTTTGTTTATTCAGAGAAACTAAAGTTTTTTTGGACATTACTGCTTCACCTCTGACTTCTAAATATTCTGGAACCTCACCCCCAACCCCTCTCCTTGTTAAGGAGAGGGGGATAGAGTGTATTGTTTTTAAGTTTTGAGTGATGTCTTCACCAACAAGTCCATCGCCTCTGGTCGCGCCTCGCACGAATTTTCCATTTTCGTAAATGAGCGATACCGCCAATCCGTCAAATTTTATTTCACAAAAATAATTCACCTCACCCCCCTGCCCCTCTCCTTGTAAAGGAGAGGGTGACAAAAGTTTTTTAATTCTTTTTTCCCAATCAAACAATTCCTCCTCGCTAAAAACATCATTCAAGGAAAGCATCCTCGTCTTGTGCTTTACTTTCACGAATTTGTCCAATGGCTTGCCTCCAATTCTGTTTTCCGGAGCGTTTGGGTCGTCAAATTCCGGATATTTTTTTATTAATTCCCTTAGTTCACGATTTAAAGAATCATAAACAGCATCAGTCACCTCTGGCTTGTCTTCTACATGATACAAATCACGCAGTCTTGCGATTTCTTCTCGCAGTTTTTTTACCCTCTTTTGCGCTTCAGATTTTTCCATCCCGTACGAAGTAGGAAATCTTTAGATTTCCGTAGCTAATCTATTAATAACGACTATATAATATATAAACACTATATCATCTTATATGACTTTAATTAACTAAGGGACTTCGTACGGGAGCCATAAAGAAACTAATATCTTACTACAAGCTGGCGTTCAACAACATTGGAACCGGAAGAACATGAATCATCTATTGTCCTGCTGTGGCCTTTGGAAATGATAATGGTCCCGCCAACGCTGTTTTTGGTGATAGTTACTGAAGCACAGCTTGCATCTGTACTACCTAAACCAAAAAATAATTCTTTCCATGACTCATCCTCCTGTCCTGGCCCTGGTAGGGGATATTTATTTGGGTCTTTATCGTTAAAAAGTACTTGTTCCACGCCTGTATCCGCGGCAAAAAAGGCGTCGTTGGAATCTCTCGCCGAGGTGCCAAACTTAATTTCTTTCAGAGCAACACTGGAAACGCCCAAGGCGATAGATAAAAGAATAGCGGCGAGCGTAACGGCAAAAAGAAGAACGAATCCCCTATTGTTTTTTTTGATTTCTTTTTTCATGCTATTCAATCCAATTAAATAAATTTTCCGAAAAAGTAATCTCATAATCTCCCGAACCTTGAGTCCAAGAAACAGTTGAGATTATTTTTGCTTCATCAGCATTAATTTTGTTTTTTGTAACTGTTCGATCAAAAATAAAAGAAAAAGCAGAGTTATCTATCGGCGAATCATTTATCGTGTCATCAACATTAAAACTATCCCACCCGGCGCCAGACAAAACAGCGTTGTCTCTTAAATTCCTCGCATACTCAATCCCCTCTTGCGCCAAATAAGTGGCGGTCATTTTCTTTTTGGCATAGCCGGTATCGGAAATGCTTTGAGCCAAAACCGAAAACATCGCCAAAATGGACATAGTAAAAATTGAAATGGCAACAAGAGTTTCTATCAACGTGAAACCTTTACTTAATTTATTAACTTTTTTAAAAAATAATTTCATCTCTTTATGACTTTATGAACTTTCAACTTTATGACTAATTATCTATCTATCATCCTTTGGGACACGGAAGTCTGCAAAGAAAAAGGCGTTTCAATATCTTTGTAAGTTATCGTCCCGGCCAATTTAATGGTCACAAAAGGTTGATTGGGATCCGGTGGTGACTCAGCGCCCGTCACAATAAAAGAAAGATTCTCAATGTCAATTTCTTCGGGAGTCATCTGAATAGAATCAGCATCATCAATTTTTCTAAAAATTTTATCGTTATTCCAATAATAAACCCACTGGCTATCATCATAACCAGATTTAAAAGAAATTCCGGCCCCTCCTCCTGGACAATTATTTGTGTCAACAACATCATCGGGAATTTGTCCACCTAAAATGCAATAATAATTAGACCCAACTCTTAAATTCTTAGACATATCCTCCAGCACAAAACTTAAATTATCTATGATAGAGCGCATATTTTGGGATTTATTGTGAAGCAAATTGGCATTCAAAAGAGCCCCCATGCCCGCCATAACAATAATTATAAAGAGAGAAACAGCAATCATTGTCTCTATAATCGTATAACCTGATTCTTTTTTAATATATTTTTTTGACATATTAATTTACTTGAATTCTACCAGAAGGATATATTTTTATAAAAGCCGTTTTGCCCTGCGGTGAAATGATGGTAATTTGAACATATCCAGAACCAGGAACATCTAAATCTGCAAAAATCGCGCTGGAATCAGGTCTTTTAAAAATGATAGCTAAAGAATTAATTGAATTATTTGAATCACAAGGAGTAGTGGTGCATTTATTTATGCTGGATATATAATTGCCTTTGGTGATAGATATCGTATCTAATTCTTCCAACGGCTCATCATAGTCACCCGCATTGACTAAATCAACAAAATAAATAAATTGTTTTTGCGTGTCAGAGTCAGTGGTATTAAAATAAACTCCATAAGACGGCTTCCAGTTAGGGTCTGCGGAAACATTCCACTTGCCGTCCAAGGATGACTTCTGCGCTTCCACTATTTTTGAAGCGATATCGCTGGCTAAATTTCTGATATCAACATTCGCTTGGAATTCTCTATAACTAAACATTGAAACGGCGGACAAAATGGCGAAAATGGATAGAACAACGATAAGCTCCACATAGCTCATCCCGTTAGAAGCAGATCGCGATCGTAAAAGTGCCTTTGTTATTTTTATTTCCTTTTTTAATTTTTCTAAATATTTATTTATCATAGGATATCGCGATCGCGGCTTCTAACGGGATCATTCCCTAAATTCCAAAAAGATGCAATTTAAAAAAGAAAACCAGCAACGCGCCTAAAACCAAATACGGGGCAAAAGGAATCTCGCTTTTAATTTTATACTTTTTTGAAAAAATAACCAGCGCAAGGCCGACAAGAGCCCCAATCCAAAAAGCAAAGACAATACCGGAAATAGCGCGCGACAGGCCAAGCATCCACCCCAAACCAATTGCCAGTTTGGCATCCCCCAGCCCCATCCATTTTCCGGAAGACACAAGCCACAACAAAGCAAAGGGGGCCGCAATCAATAATCCCGATAAAAATTCCAAAAGAGCGGGAAGGTGGGGATAAAATTCAAAAGAGCCGTCAGTCTTAAATAGAAACAATCCGATAAAAGCCAAAATGCCCAAAATTAAAGCGAGCGAATCCGGAATTATTTTGTGTCTAAGATCGTAGACAGTGATGATTATTAAGAGCGAAAATATAAAAGCATAATAAAAATAAGTAAAACTAAAAACAAACGTATTGGCAAAGAAAACATCCTGAAACTTTAAAAACAGGGCCCCAAAAATTATACCCGTCGCCAGTTCCACGAGCGGGTATTGAATAGATATTTTAGTCTGGCAATTTCGGCATCTTCCGCCAAGGCCCAAAAAACTGAAAATGGGGATGAGTTCGTACCAAACAAGTTTATTCTGACACGACATACAGGCGCTCCTTCCACCCAAAGAACGACCGCTGTTAAGTCTAAGTATAACAACATTCAAAAAGCTTCCGATAATTAGGCCGAGAATAAGAAAAATGATTGTAAGAATAAAAATCACGGCTCTTTTTGCTTATTTCTATTGCTCTACTGGTTTTGCCGGTTTTGCTGGTTTTGCCGGGGGACGAAGAGGATTGGGGGGGTTTGGGAGGGGAACAGAATTAATTTGACTGCAAGCAAAAGTACTTTCATCAATGGCCAAAGAAGGAACGGAGTCCACTTGCGTAGATGCGCCTTCGCTGTCCACGCACCAAGAAGCGCCGGCATCCGTTTTTAAGCCGACAGCCACGGCCCAGCCGTTCGTGGAAGCGTAACAATAACTGCCATTGCCCCTTTTGGTCGCTTCCGCTACCGCGTCAAACATAACCTTGTCTTTGGAAAACATGCTCCCCGCGGATGAATCATCAACGGGGCAAACGCCGTAAAATTCCTCGCCGCTAGCCTCGGCCGGCAGATATGAATTGCCGTTATCAAGATAGAAAAGCTCGGCTTGATTTTTTATGGTTTGCAAATTTGTTTTTACTGCCGCGTCATCGCCTTTTGCTCTGATGTCAGTCAATAAAACCGAAACAATCGCGATTAAAATGCCAATAATGGCAACAACCACTAAAAGTTCAATAAGAGTGAAACCCTCGGTCGTAGACTTATTGGCGAGACCTTTTTTAAATATTTTTATATTTTTCATACCATTATTGTATCACATGTCAAAATAAACAAAAACCACCTAAAAGGTGGTTTTTGTTTATTAACTTAGCCAACAAATGTCAACTATTATTAAGGACAAACTGTAACTGCTCCAGCTGGATTAGTTGTCAACAACCTTGATACACCTGTACTATCAACGCACCATGAATCAGTTGCCTCTGTTTTAAGTTCTGACCACGCAGCCCATGCAGTAGTGGAATCCGCGCATCGAGTAGCAACTGTGGCAGAGGTACCAGCAGCCAAGATAGCTGCGTTAACCGCACTTATAATATTGGAATTCGCACAGACTCCATCATAACCGACGAGATCAGTGGGAGTTTCTACCGTATCATACACAAGCTCGGCTTGCGCACGTGTGTTTGCCAAGTTTGCCTTAATGGCCGCATCGGCACCCTTACCTCGCGCAGTGTTCAGCGATGCCAAAACGACTGACGCCAAAATACCGATAATGGCCACAACCACCAAAAGTTCAATCAATGTAAAACCTTTTTTAAAATTCTTCATAAAAATTATAATTGTTAATAATAAAATTTCGACTTATTTTTAATACACTCACTAAATTATAGCATAAATACGATAGTGAATAAGCAATGAAGTTATCCACAGCCTACTTAGCCTTTTCCAGAGCATTCACTCTTTTTACCAACGGTTTAAAATTATCATAACTGACTTTTGTATCAGCATAATAGTCGAGTCTCTTGTCGATCTTTTCAATTTTATTTTTTAATTCCTCCATATCCGACTTGGTTGCCATTTTTTCTTCCATCTTTGAAAAACTTCTATTTATGGAATCCAGAAGTTCTAAATTTGTTATTTTTTTTTCTTTAGTATTTTTCATATTATTCTTTTTCTTTGTTTATAAACTTATGTTTCTTTAAAAAATCTATCAACGGCTTGCCACATTTTGAACAAAAGTCATTTCCAACAAAATAACCGAAGCCAGCTCTTATTGGATCATCTTTTAATTTCTTTTTACAAATGTCACATTTCATAACATACATAGTTCCATGATAGCACAAAACCAAAGAAGTTATCTGCACGCCCCCTTTAGCTAATACTGCCTGCCATATTGTAAATCGGCATCAAAACGGAAACCAAAAGAATACCCACTCCCAAGCCCAAAACCACAATCATCACCGGCTCAATAAGACCCACCAAGGTGTCCACCGCGTCATCCACTTCCCGCCTGTAAAAATCGGTCAAAGTTTTCAAAATGTTGCCGAGGGAGCCAGTTTCTTCACCGACCTGAATCATTTGTATGGTGATTGCGGGAATATGTTCCGAATGTTTTTCAAAAGCCGCTGAAAGAGACAATCCCGATTTCACGCCGTCGGCCACTTCCGTTAAAATGCCTTTATATACACGGCTACCCACGGTTTCGGCGGAAATATCTATGGACCGGACGATGGGAACGCCCGAAGAAAGCATTGTATTTAAGTTGTCCGTTATTCTGGAAAGATAAAGTTTTTTATACAAGTTGCCTATGGCCGGAACACTAAGTTTTAATGTATCAAGATATATTTTCCCTTTCTCCGTAACGGACAATCGCCAAAGCCAGACCCCTAAAAGCACCAGGAAAATCAGAACAAAAAACCCGTAATGGACAAATAAATCTGAAATCCAGATTACTATCCGGGTAAAAACCGGTATTGCCTGGCCGGAATCCAAAAGAATCGACGAGAGCTTTGGAATCACTACCGCGAACATCAGGGTCATCACTACGAAAAAAGTGATAACGACGAAAGCCGGATAAATAAGCGCATTTCTGGTTTTAGAGGTAATGGAATACTGGCGGTCTAGATAGTCCGCCAGGTGCGCGAATACTTGGTTGAGTTTTCCCGTTTCTTCACCCACCTTGACCATATTTATGTAAAAATCGGAAAATACGTCCGGATGACGGGCGAGCGAGCCGGAAATGGAAATTCCCGATTGGAGATCTTCGCAAACTTTCACGAGCTTGCTTCCCAAAAGCTTGTTTTCGGTGTTAACGGAAAGCATAGTGAAAGCTTTCAGGGCGGAAACCTGCGCCTCAAACAAGGTGGCGATTTGACGGGAAAGAATCACCACGTCTTTCGGCTTCACTCTTTCAAAAAAAGAAATTTTTAAAAATGATTTCTTCTCCCCTTCTTCTTCAATAGTGATAATGACTAAGCCACGGCGCTGAAGCGCACTGATCGCCACATCACGATTCGGAGCGTCAATCTCTCCTTCTTTATTTACTCCCTTGTCATCTACAGATTTATATTTAAAAAGCATATTAAATTACGTTAAGCGCTCAAGACCTTTTGGATTAAGCGAATACTGGTAAGCGTTTTCAATGGAAATTTCTCCGGTGCGCACAAGTTCCAGCAAGGAATGATTCAAATCCACCATTCCTTGTTCCATGCCCGTTTCTATGACCACGTCTATTTCGTGTGTGCGTTTCTCGCGGATTAAATTGGCGACAGCGTTATTGTTCAAAAGAAGCTCATAGGCCGGAATAAGCCCGCCGGCAATTCGGGGAATAAGCCTCTGGGAAAAAATACCGAGCAAAGATGACGCCAGCTGGGCGCGAATTTGGTCCTGCTGGTTGCCCGGGAAAGAATCAATTATGCGATCAATGGTCTGGGAAGCGTTGTTCGTGTGCAGGGTGGAAAGCACAAGATGCCCCGTCTCCGCCGCCGTTACCGCCGTGGAAATGGTTTCCGGCGTGCGCATCTCGCCGACCATGATTACGTTCACGTCCTCGCGAAAAACTTCTTTCAAGGCCACATGAAAATCTTTGGTATCAATACCGACTTCGCGCTGGTTAATTATGGACTTGTTGGGAACATACACATGTTCAATCGGGTCCTCAATGGTTATTATATTGCGCGCTTGTTCGTTGTTAATCACATTAATCATGGCCGACAGCGTGGTGGATTTGCCTTGTCCGACGGGCCCAACCACCAGGAAAAATCCCTGTTTCCTGCGGGCCAAGTCGGCCAAAATGGAGGGCAGTTTCAGCTCTTCCATGGTTTGCACTTTCGGCACCAGCCGAAAAACCAGATTGATCAGTCCTTTTTGGAAAAAAGCATTGCCGCGCAGTCTCGCTTCTCCGCGAAAATCATAGGAAAAGTCGGCTTCCTGTTCTTCTTTGAATTTGTCAATTTTTGTTTTCTCCAGCACCTCGCTCAAAAATCCCAGCATATCTTCCTTCGTTAAAACCGAATGTTTCGTGAGAAAAATAAGTTCTCCCGACACGCGAATGACCGGCACCCGGCCGGCGCCCAGATGCAGGTCCGAACCGTCTTCGCGGATAACGGTCAAAATAAGTTCCTCAAGTTCTTTTTTGTAATCCATAATTCTTTATTTGGAAACGCCGGTATTTTTTTCTAAAATTTTTATCACTTGGTCTATCACTTCCGCCGGAGTGGAATTCGCTTTCACAATATACCCCGCCACGCCCAATCGATTGCCTTCGTCTATATCTTTTTGCTCGCTCTTGTTGGACAAAATTATTTTTACGCCGTTCGGACACAATTTTTGCTCGTTTATTTGAGCCAGCGTCTTGAAGCCGTCCAGCTCCGGCATAATGATGTCCATCAAAATGACATCGGGGGAAAGCCCGCTCTTGAGTTTTTCCAGGGCCTGAACACCGCTTGGAACCGTATGAACTTCAAAATTATTTTGGCTGAATTTAAGCGCATACATGTCCAAAAGAAAACTGTCATCGTCCACTATTAGAATTTTTCTTTTTTCTTTTTCCATAAATTTTTTCTAAAGCTAATAATCTCAATTATTAATTATACTACAAAATGACTTAAAACAACCCTGTGGACAACTCGACGTTCGCAAGGCGAAATCGGAGTCCGACCTTGCGTCGGACTATTACTCATTCTCGCTGCTGAAATTATACACTTCCGTAAAGGGAATTACGCCCTGGAGGGATTTTAACATGGCATCCTCTTTCATCATCAGCATGCCTTTGCTGCGGGCTAATTTATAAATTGCCGCATTCGTGGGATTTTTTAATATTACGGCCTGCATATCTTTGTCAATTTTGAACATTTCAAAAACCGCGATGCGGCCTTTGGTGCCGGAAGGACATTCGGGGGACGGCACGGTATCGTACATCTTGTTTCCTATCTTCAATTTAAACTCATCCGGCAAATCTTTCATTTGTTCTTCAATCTGCGTTTTGACGCTCTCATCCATCGGCACTTCTTTGCGCGAAGTCGGATAGGTCATTCGGGCAAGACGTTGCGCGATGGAAACAATCAGGGTCGGCGCGATTAAATACGGGTCAACTCCCATATCCACCAGACGGGGAATTGCGCCGATGGCGTTATTGGTGTGCAGAGTGGATAGCACAAGATGTCCGGTCAAGGCCGCTTGGATCGCGAGCTGGGCCGTTTCTTTATCCCTGATTTCTCCAACCATTATAATGTCCGGATCCTGGCGAAGGATTGAACGAAGTCCGGTGGCAAATGTGTAGCCGATCTCAGGCATCATTTGCGACTGATTAATGTCCGGCATATGATATTCCACCGGATCTTCCAGGGATACAATGTTGCTTTTTTCCTTGTCCAGTTCGTTCATCATGGAATATAATGTCGTGGATTTCCCGGAGCCTGTCGGGCCGGTAATTAAAATAAGCCCGTATGGCTTCTTGATCGCTTCTCTAATTATATTTAAGTTTATTTTTGACAAACCCAATTGGTCAAGCGGTTTAACCCCTTTTTCAGAGTCCAGTATGCGCATAACCACTTTCTCCCCGTAGTATGCCGGCATAGTGGAAACGCGAAAATCAATTTTGCGCCCGTCAATGTTCGCGCTGAAAGACCCGTCTTGGGGCTTGCGTTTTTCGTCCAAGCGCAATTTGGCAAGAATTTTCACTCGCGCCACAATCCCGCCATAAACGTTCGGTGGCAATATTATAGTGGTGTGAAGCACTCCGTCCACCCGAAAACGCACTTTCACTTTTTCCCCCGTGTATTCAATATGGATATCGGAAGCGTTTCCTTCAATGGCATTGCGCAATATAACAGCCACAATTTTTATAACCGGCGCGTCTTCCACGATTTTTGTCTCTTCGCCCGGTTTTATTTTTTTAATCTCTTTGCTTAAATCTGCTTCGCTTAGGCCCTTCGCGTCTATTTCTTCTTGGCTCAATTCCTTCAGAGCCTCTTCAACTTGAATTCCCAGGCCCTTATAAGATTGCATTACGCTTTCATAGTCGTTCTGGGAAATGAGAAAAACTTTGAAGGGGACGCCTATCCTGGCGGAAATAAATTGGAGCGCGTCCATCGCTTGAATATTCTCTGGATCAATCACCCCCACTTCCAGCACCCCGTCTTTTAATTCGGTCGGAACAAAATGATAATGCCTCGCCGAATCTTCCGAAATATACCGAAAAACGTCAAAGGACATTCCTTCCGGGTTTACTTTTTTTACCGGGATATTTAAATATATCCCTTTCATCTCAAGAATTTTTTCCTCTGGAACGCCGGATTCAATTAAAGCCTTATCAATGTCTCCGTTATATTCTTCTTTCGCGCGAGTTTTAATTTCGCCTATTTGGCTTTCATTAATTACGCCCTTTTTGGCTAATTCTTCTAAAAAACTCATAGTTAAAAAATTAATTAAGGGATGACAACAGGCGCGATGATATTATCGCTACCAAATTGGGCAAACGGATTCGGCCTGCCTTCAGTGCCGTCCGGGATAAGCGTAATGCTGGAATCGCGCAAACTGCTAAAAGCCGGGTCGGAAAAAATAGAGTCGTCCAATGTAATATTTTTGACACTCGACAACAAAGCCAGAAAATCTTCATTGACGGTTGCGGAAATATCGTTTGGAATATTTGCGGTCGCGGGAGAACCATCAATATTCGGCAGAGCAGTGCCAGACGGAGAGGAGACAAGGCTCGGTTCTTCGGGAGAAGGTTTTATAAAAAAAATATAAATCAAGACAAAAATCGCCGCGATACCCGTAAATATTATGATGTTTCTGATTTTAGGGGTCATTTTAATTTTTTAGCCAATAAGTTTTAATTTTAAAATCATATTTATAAATTTCAGGGGAATCTGTTCTCGTGTTAACGCCCGCGCCCGCGCCAACCACGGCTAAATTGCTGGAGGAAAACAAGATTGAGGATATGTCCACAATTCTAAGATTTTTTTCCAGGTCTTTGGTAAAATTAACAAAATTGTCATAAGTTCCCGAAGTGGAAAATTCTAAATTGAAAACTCCATAATTTTTGGGCGCCGAATTAATTCCGCCTCCCCGCACCACTGGTCCTTCCGTCGCCACGGTTTTTGCATCAGCTACATTGTATTTCACGTCTTTCAAAACCATACCATAGGGCTTCGCTATTTCTCCTATTTCCAGAATCAGACGGACATTATCCACATTTCCCGGCAAAAGTTTCTCCAGCTTCAGCAAATTATCATAGCTTATGGAATTGCTTTTGGTCACCAATTTGTCTCGTTCATATTCAAGCGCCTTGGAATTATCCAGCGCGGCATTATAAGAAGCCGCTTGAGCGTTTAAGGCGGATATTTCGCCATAAATAGGATTGGTGAGCATAAAAAAGAGAGTTATGGCTATTCCTATTAAAACAATTGGCATAATTAATCTCATCATAAATTTAACTTGTTTTTTAACTTCTTAACTTTGCGTCAAAAGCGTCTGTTTATAATTGACAAAATCCGGGTCCACTGAAAACTCCAAATCAAAGAGAACATTCCCACTGTTATCAAGCGTTAAATTGGAGAAAACGGGGTCAATGAAATTCTGACCGATATCTTTAGTGGCAAAAAGCTCGGACTGAAGCGCCACCGCCAGATAGCCTATGGCGACGCCGGACATTTTGACATTTATGTTGGTATTTTTGTCTGTTCCCAAAGTATAGCTAAATTTAGTGTAACGAACGGTTTTCATGGTAAGTTGTTCGAGCGCGTCAAAAACAGGAACGATGGTGAGGTGTTTGGATAAGATTTCGGTTGAGGCCTCCAAGCGCTTGTCCAAAATATTAAGTTCGGCTATTTTATCCGGTTCAAAGCGATTTTTCGCTTTATTGAGATTGTCTTGCAGGCCGGCAATATTTTTTGTTACAACCGTTTTATAAAAATAAAGCCCGCCCGTGGCTAAAAGCACCGCAAACAGAATAAGCAGGGAAATAATAAGCAAAAAACCGACGGGCCGCGAGGAAATAGCGCGTTCTTTGACTATAGGTTTTTTAGGTATAAATGATGTTTGGAAATTTTGATCCATTTTATTAGACTTACCCACTTTATTATATTACAAAAACAACTTTTTATGAAGCAAATTGTGCATAACTTTGTCCCCAACGGGATAAATCTAATTATTTAGCTTACTGCAATTTTCGCAAAGCCAAGCCTAGCGCTACGGCAAACTCGGGGCCCATGGTCAAAAGCACTTTTTCCAAAAATGCCGGCGCTCCGACTTTGGAAAAAGGATGCCCCATCTCTATTTCCGCTCGAAAATTATTTACCGCTACTTCTTTCAATCCTTTAAGAAGCGCCCCGCCACCCGTAAATATCACCTTGCTGATAGTTCTATTATGTTTCTTTTCATACCCCAACAACGCGCTATTCGTCTCCGAAAAGATATAATCAACGTGAACCCTGATAATGTCGGCCAAGCTTTTTTCCGCGGGATTTTCAAAAAGGCCGAATTCTTTTTTCATTTTCTCCGCTTCGCCGAAAGAGATGCTCAAAGATTTGGAAATGGAATTGGAAATATCCGCCCCTCCCCTTTCAATCGTGTGATAGCCATTAACCATGCCGAACTCAACGATAGAGAGCTTGGTGCGGGAGGCGCCGAAATCCATCAATAAAACCGGGGAAAGCTCGTGCTCAAAATTCGCCCGAACGGAAGAAAATATTTCAATTTCAAAAAAAGAAGCACTGAGATTGCACTGCGAAACAATTGAGCGATGTTTGGCAACTGCATCGTTTTGCGTCGCCACAACGAGCACGTTTATCTTGTCTCCGCCTTCTTTCGGCAAATCGGCGTTATCCGTGTCGACGTTCATTTCTGAAAAGGACGGTTCTTTTCCCGGCAAGACAAAATAATCAATTGAAACTTCGGTCATTGGCACCGGAATATATTTGCGGGCCTCAACGGGAACAATGTCCGCCATTTCGGCCTCTTTTATTTGGGAAGGAAGCTCAATGGTAAAAATTAAACTGGACTGGACAGGAATAGCCAAAGCAAGATCGGCGCCAGTCACGCCGGACTGTTTGAGAACTTCCCGTAAAGCGGGCACGATTTTTTCAACGGGAAGGTTGGTAACCCGCCCGGGATCAAGGTCGGCATAAGGACCGAGCGCGATGGCGCCATAAGTTTCCAGCACCGCTTTCCCCTTTTTTCTTTTAATTTCAACCACCTTAATCGCGGAAGAACCGATATCAATGCCGACAGCGCTGTCTTGAGACCCGCCCCCAATTTTGCCAAAACCGGAAAAAAGATTTTTCAATAAGTCTCCCATATTATTTTATGCTAAAATTATATCATAAATGCGATTTTTAAACACTATCTTGAACATAATTTTTCCCGCAAAGTGCATCCTGTGCGACAAGGGCAAAGCGGACTTGTGTTTGGACTGCCTAAAAGACGCGCCGGCCGCGGAACGCGAGAGCGCAAAATGGATTTTCCCCCTGTATGACTATCGTTATCCTGCCATAAAAAAGTCGTTGTGGCTTCTTAAGTATAAAGGCAGAAAAAGACTGGCAAACGTATTCGCGGAAATTATCTACGACAAAATCCTGGAAGAACTTTCAGAATTGAGTATATTGGAAAATTTTGTTGAGCCCATTTTAATTCCCATTCCCCTTTCGTCCAAAAGATACCGCGAGCGCGGTTTCAATCAGGCGGAGTTGATTTGCCGAGAATTAATAAAAATAAATGATTCACGTCATAACACAAATCTAAAACTAGAAAATGATATTTTAATCAAACCGAAAAATACAGAACATCAGGCGCGCATCAAGGATAGGCGCAATAGATTAAAAAATATAATCGGCTCGTTTGCGGTTAAAAACAGCGAAAAAATAAAAGGCAGAAATATAATTCTGATAGACGACATTCTCACCACCGGCGCGACTTTAAATGAAGCGAAAAAAACCCTCAAACAAGCGGGCGCCAGAAAAGTCATCGCTTTTACCGTGGCGCATTAAAATATATTTCTGCTATAATCAAAAAATGAAACATTGTAAAGATTGCGAACCGGCGCAAGAAATACACATTATTGCCTATTTGTCCGTTGTTCTTGGATGGCTGGACGGGCCATTTTTTGACATAATGGAACTTATCTTCAAAAACACCGCCGAAAAAATCTCCAATAAAATATCTTTGCCTTTTTTAAAATTGATGGTTTTTTTGAAACTCGGGTATTGGAGCGACAAGCCGGACGACAAAGACACTTGGCGGACAAAATGTTTTTGGGATGAAGCGATGCGCCGGGGAATAAAAATGCGCGAATTTCATCTCGGGCCGATTCGGGACGGTTTT
>LBZL01000002.1:54243-82492 GCA_000994705.1 Candidatus Nomurabacteria bacterium GW2011_GWB1_40_7
CCGCCCCGGTTTTGCAGAAGCCGCTTCGCTCAAATGGATGGACAATAAAGGCATCATGAAAATAAAATTTTTAAAAGAGGGTCTGCCTGTCGCCCCCGGCGGAGTCGCTTTTACCAAGAGAGGCGCGTTAAAAATTTTCAACAGAATAAAAAAACCGGTCATCACCAAACCGAACTTGGGCTCCAGAAGCAGACACACAATGATTCATATAAATACGCCGGAAGATTTAATCATCGGTTTTAAAAAAGCCAAGAAGCTTTCCCCCCTCGTTGTCATTGAGGAAGAACTGCGCGGTTATCTTTTCCGAGGAACTTTAATCGGCGAAAAATTGGAAGGCGTGGTCAGGCGCGACCAGCCGGAAGTCATAGGCGATGGAATACATACCTTGCGAGAATTAATGGAAGAAGAAAATAAAAGACCAGAGCGCGCAGGTCCAATTTTTCACAAAATAATAGTGGACAAAGAAACTGAAATAGAATTAAAAAGAGAAAATATTACCATGGAGGATATCCCGGGAAAGGGACGCATGGTAACATTTTCCCAAAAAACCAGCCGAGGTTGCGGCGGCACCACCACCGAAGTTTCAGACATCGTGCATCCTGATAATGTAGAAATGCTGGAAACTATTGCCAGATTTTTAGGAGATTCACTTATCGGGGTGGATTTTATAATTGAGGACATTGCTAAATCATGGAAAGAAGAACAGCATTGCGGAATAATTGAATGCAACAGTTTGCCATTTATAGATTTACACTGCTATCCTCTTTTCGGCAAACCAAACAATGTCGCCGGCAAGCTTTGGGATTTGGTATTGCCGGAATCAAAAATAGATTAAAGTTTTTTGTTTATTGTGATTTCCGATTTCGGATCAAAAGCGTCCGGATCCATTTTTAGACTTGAAAAATATTCCTTTTGTACCGCAAAATCACCCAAGAATTTTAAAAAATCTTCTTGTTTGTCTATTTCTCCTTTTTCTTCAAAATGATCCACCGGATGCGCCTCGGGAGTAATTTCAAAATGTCCGCGGATTTCTCCATCCTTGAAAACCCGCAAGTGATACTGATTCCTAAAATCCGTCAATTTTCTCCAGCTTAAAACTTGATCCTCGTCCACCCAGGCGACGAAATGGTTGCCAAAACCCCAATTGTCATGCAAATGTTTCTTTAAACCCTCCAAGGTTTTCCCGGGAGCCAGCCATCCGAGATGATATCTTTGTCTTCCTTTTTTATGCCAAATAATTCCCATTCTAAAAAGAAATTTCCTGGCGGGTAAAAAGAAACCGTAAACGAAAGACCAGATTTTTTGTTTTACTTTGTCAAATGTTGTCATAATTTTGGCGGAAGGTATGGGAGTCGAACCCATAGAGGGTTTTTAAAGCCCTCACGGTTTAGCAAACCGCTGCCTTACCATTCAGCGCAACCTTCCATTTCTTTATTTTTTGTAAATGTTTATTTGAGAGTTCTTTGGCTAATTTTTAATTTGCGAGAAAACTCACGTCCAGTTATATTTAATAGACCTTTGGCTTCTAAAATAAAGGCTTTTTGAGCTCCATTTTTATGGAATTTTATTCTATAATTTTTATACGACTCTGACATGTCTCTATTATACACTAAATCATTAAAATAATGTATAGTGATAAAATTGGAAAGATGGGTGAGTGGTTTAAACCAACAACTGCTGATGCTTTTGCCCATATAGCACTCAGTATTTTATGATCATAATTATTAGCCATACCTTAATTCACCCCTGAATTTATATCGGTTCGACTGTGCCGAAATTATTAATAATAATTTGATTATATACCCCATATTCTAAATGTCAAAGTTATCCACAACAAAGTTGTCATTTATATTGACACCGCTGTCGGTGTCGTATATACTCTGAATATGATTAAACATACATTTTTATTAGAATTGAGAAAAAATCAGGGTGTTTCTCAAGCTTTTATGGCCGAAAAAATAGGTCTTTCAAGGGCTAGTTATATTGAAATTGAAAAGGGAGCTAAAGAGTTAACTCTTTCACAAGCAAATCAAGTTGCTGAGATTTTTCATATTACCCTTCCAGAACTTATATCTGGAGAAAAAATATCTAGTATTAAAGTTTCTATAAATGATGTTGCGGAGAAAAAAGAGAAACAAGAAATGCGTATTGATGTACCACAAAAAAATCTTAAAAAATTTAAGGAGGTCTTGCTGTATGTTTTAGAAAAAGTTGGCAGTAAATCAAATGTGGGAATGACAGTTATATATAAACTTTTATATTTTATTGATTTTGATTACTATGAAAAATTTGAAGAGCAGTTAATCGGAGCTACTTATATTAAAAATCATTACGGACCAACTCCAGTTGAATTTAAAAAAATAGTTGAGAACATGGAAACAAAAGGAGAACTGGAAACTGTCAGAAGTAAGTATTTTCAACATGATCAAACTAAATATTTACCTCGCCGAGAATCTGATATTTCGGTATTAAACGCAAAAGAAATTAAACATATCGACGAAGTTCTTTCTCGCTTGTCAGATAAATCAGCGACTGAACTTAGTGATTATTCCCATAAAGATGTCCCTTGGATTACAGCAGAGGATGGCCGACCTTTATCTTATGAATCTGTGTTCTACCGAACGAAGGACACTTCTGTTAGAGAATATGAACCAGATCAATTATAAAAGTACATCTAGTTTTGAAAAAGATTTAAAGAAATTACTCAAAAAATTCAGAAGTCTTGAGGAGGATATTGAAATTGCAAAAAAGAATGCGATTGAGTTATATCACATACATAAGATTGATAATAATTCTGTTGAGCCAATCCCGAATTTTTGTACACAGGAGTTAGTAATTTGTAAGATTAAAAAGTTTGCATGTAAAACCCTAAGAGGTCGCGGAGTGCAAAGTGGTATTCGTATTATATATGCTTATCATGTTTTAAATAACACAGTAGATTTTATTGAAATATATTTCAAGGGTGAAGCAGAAAATGAAGATAAGGAAAGAATTAAAATTTATTTAAGGGAGCAGTAATTTATGCGCGCGAATGGGTGGGATAGTCCGTCTGTATTCAGACGGACTGGGTCAAGTGCATTTGCATTTGAGCCTCGGACATTTCCGCTAGTGGCGTCCACGACTAAAGGACGAGTGCCGAAGTTATATTACAAACAGAAATCCAAAAGCGAAAGCGACACCACAAACATAATATTGAAAAGCGTAGAGTGGGGATGGCGAGGGCAGAACACTCTCGGTAATCCGAGAGTGTAGTCCCGACCCGGGGAGAGGAAACTTCCTCTCCCCAAGAAGCGCGGGCTCGGAAATGTCCGAGGCGGATGCCGAGGATGGTACCCCTTTAGTTGTGGACGATCAATATGTTAAAATGTCAGAGGCACAATAAAGGAAGTTTTGAATTTTATATTTCTGCTTCCCGCCAAAAAATGACCTGTAGTGAGCCTGTCGAACTATTGACTTTTTCACATAGCGGATCTCCCTTCCGCCATTCCCTTGCTCGGACGGACGGAAATTTTGGCGGCAACTACTTTCTTTTCCTTGCCCCTCCCTCCCTGCGCGGAAAAGGTTAAGGAACTCCCTTTGAGATTGTCTTTTCTCAAATTTTCTAGTATCATAATAGCGTAAAGGTGTTAGCTATATTTCAATTCTACTACTACGATAGAGTATGTCAAATATATCAAAAAATTTGAGAAAAATGCGGGAAGCTAAGGGGCTTTCGCAAGAGAGGTTGGCAAGAATGGCCGATGTAGCCAACAACACAATTATTAAGATTGAATCTGGTAAAAACCAGAATCCAACACTTGATACCTTAAAGAAAATTGCGAAAGCCCTTGGTATTAGCGTTGATGATTTGATAAAATAGCAAAAGTATTGCAAAAAGTTCGGGGGGTAAAATATAAGTAAGGTCGAAGTCAAAAAATAATTTAATAATTAACAAAGAAAAAATTATGAACAAAACAACAAAAATTATCTCATCGATTATTTTAGTGGTGGCTGTAGTAGGTATTGGATTTTGGCTATCTAAAGATTTTACAAAACCAAAGCTTGAAATCACAAAGGTCAAGATTGCTAATTTGTCTATTGTCCAAGGTTTGCCGCTTTATCTTGCTATAGAAAAAGGTTATTTCAAAGAAGCTGGGTTGGATGTTGAAATGATAAAATTTGAGGCTCCGAATCAAATTGTCGACGCTGTGCTGAATGGACAAGTTGATTTTACTTCGCCAAGTGGCGCTATGGGCATTTTAGGAATTGCGGATTTTAAAAATCCAGGGAAACTTAAAATCTACGCGGCGGCCGGTGGGGACGATGTTATCCAGAACGATGCTATTCTTGTAAAAAGTAATAGCACCATCCAAGGCATTGAGGAATTAAAGGGTAAAAAAATGGGAATTTTGCCCGGCATACAATGGCACACAATTGCCCAACACATTCTTGCGCAAAATAATCTAGCTACGGACAAAGATGTAACTCTTGTTGAACTTGCAGTAGGACTTCAAGGACCTGCGCTTGCTTCAGGAGACATTGATGCGCTTCTTGGGGTTGAACCGACGCCGACTATTATAAAAGCAAAAGGTATTGGCAAAGAATTTATTACCATGGTAACTGCAAAATATGTTGCTAATCCATTCTATGGTGGTGCAGGTGCGGTTCGGGCTGAATTTGCCGCACAAAATCCCAATACCACTAAAAAGGTATTAAGTATTTTTCAGCGAGCAATAAATGAGATTAACGAAAATCCCAACGTCGCACGGCAATATCTCAAAGGGAACACTCCGCTCGATGACTCCGCTATTGCACAGGTGCCGATTTCGAGATTTAAAATGTATAACGATCTAACTCAAAACGATATTAACGCGATACAAAAGTTTTACGATATTTTCTCGACATATAAAGTTATAGACGGGAAAATGGATTTTAAAAATCTCATTTACTCTCCAAATACAAAGTAAAGTAATGAAAATTGCTATCTCTGCTCAAAATCTGAAGAAGTCGTTTAATCATACTGAAGTCTTCCGAGACTTCAGTATTGGTGTTGAGCAGGAAAAGATAACAGCAATTTTCGGACCGAATGGTTCGGGAAAATCAACCTTGCTTAATATTCTTTCTGGTATTGTTGCCAAAGATGGTGGCGAATTTAATATTGAAAATTTCAATCATTTTGAGTTTAGCTATATTTTTCAAAATTACCGCGAATCCTTGCTTCCATGGCGAACCAATTTTGAGAATATAGCGTTGCCACTTGAAATACAAAACAAAAGCAGACAGGAGATACAGCAAAGGGTGGAAGAATTGCAAAAACTTTTTGATTTCAAATTCAACTGGGAAAGCTATCCATACGAATTGAGCGGCGGTCAACAACAAATTTTGGCATTCATGCGTGCCCTTGTTACAAATCCGAAAGTTCTGTTTATTGACGAGCCATTTTCCGCTCTCGATTATGAAAATAATTTACGTTTGCGAGAATACTTACAAAAATACTATCTCGCATTTAAGCCGACCATTTTACTCATTACTCACAACATCGAGGAAGCGGTGCATCTTGCGGATAAAATCGTAGTATTTTCGAAGAAACCAACAAAAGTGCTTGAAGTTATTGATAACCCGCAGCCCTATCCAAGAACAGTACAATCGCTCAAGGCGGAGCAATTTCACCAAGTCAAAGATGAGGTGCTTTCTATTTTCCAGAAAGCCATAAATTTATGAAAAAATACACCATCATTGGGCCAATACTTTTAATTTTGATTTGGGCTGTAGCCGCACAGCTTCAACTTATTGATAAATTTTTTCTGCCCGATCCATTCACAGTCATTGGGAAGCTCGTTGAACTTTTAGGAAGCGGAGCTATTATCGGCGACCTTTTTTCAACGCTTGGAAGAGTTGTTTTGTCCTTTATTATTGCGATAGCAATCGGTTTGCCTTTAGGTTTATGGTTAGGCAGGTCAGAAAAAATTTATCGGAGTGTTGAATTTATCATTGACTTTTTTCGCTCTACTCCGGCTACAGCTCTTTTCCCTCTTTTCCTTCTCATTTTTGGCATAACCGATAAATCAAAAATTGCCGTTGCCGCTTTCGCATCAATGCTCATTATTATTTTCAATACCGCATATGGTGTTATGCACGCAAAAAAATCAAGAGTATTGGCGGCTCAAATTATGGGAGCGACAAAAGCGCAAATTTTCCGCTGGATATTGTTTTGGGAAAGCTTGCCTCAAACATTCATCGGATTACGAAGTGCAGTCAGTCTGTCGCTTGTCATTATTGTTGTAACGGAAATGTTTATCGGAACAACTTCAGGTCTTGGCAGAAAAATCATTGATTCGCAAATAACTTACGAAATTCCAACAATGTATGCTATCATTCTTTTGACTGGCATAGTAGGTTATTTGCTAAACTTACTTTTTCTTACGGTAGAGAAAAGATTTTTGCACTGGAGCGGAAAATAAATTGTTTAAGTGGCGTGCCAACTTCGTTGGCACGAAAAATTGCAGCGAAAAAAGAAGCGACGAAAGCGAGGGCGGGCAAAAATTCCTTCCCCCCAACCCCCTTCCTTTTTGCCCGCCCGAGCGAAAAAGTTTTTTGTTCTGCCGCGCGAAGCGCGGCAATCAGAATTCACAGTCAGGATTTTCGTCAAAAAAGGTTCGAATTTTGTACAATGAATACCGCCAAGAATTATAATTGTTTTACCATATCATCAAAAATTTTCTCTTTCCCCATATCTTCCATAACTTGAATAATAAATCTCAACAAAGCATCTTTAGAAAAAGTCTTTGACCCTTCTATCTTTTTTTTCAAAGTAGCAATAGCTAATTCATGAGTCATTCCGCTTCGGTGTATATAAGCATCATATTGGTCAACGGCGATTATGGCTCTTTGCCTAAAAGCATCCACATAATCTTCCAACTGGCCTATGGTTAATGCGCCTTGCAATACCTCCTCGTCAATTTCTTCAATTAGAGTATCGCTAAAATTAAACTCTGGTCCTTTGTCTACGTGATGCAATATTGCAATAAGTTTTGTGTTTTCTGAAAGCCCGCCGCAGTCTTTTTTAATTATTTCCGCCCCCCACCGAGCATGACTTTCCCAAAAACTCTGCATAGGCATTGAAATATCCACGCCACAAGTCATTAGACGCGCGAGCATTAGGTTTGCTCCATATTCGTTTCCTTTAAATACAATCTCCCGTACGGCTTTTTCCACCTTTATGTCCTTGTGTTCTCTTTTTAGCTTCTCTGTTGCAAAAAGCTGAGTAACTGCGAGTTGTTGTTCTTTGTCGGCTTCGGGTGGTCCAGATTTTCCAACATCATGTATTCGAGCCGCCACTCTGGTTTCTGATAAATGTTCATCGGTAATCTTACCCAGGCGACGCAGTGCCATTTCGTTCAAGACACTGACTAGCCCAGCTTCGACCATCCTGCTGTCGCGGTTAATCTTTGAATTAAGTTCAAGTAAAATTAAACGATCTATAAATTCTTTTTTCCACTCAATTCCGGGCTTAATCATATTAAGACCGACTAAAACTTTTTCTCTTGTAATTTCCTCAAGTGACTTTTCTGGGTTCTCTTTTAATTCTTCTGTAACCATAGCACTATTATACACTTAAAATCATTCTAGTAAATCCGTCCTAAAAGCCTTATAATTTGGAGATGGAATTGCATAATCGGCTAGAATTAAAATTTCGCCTTGACGCGAGCCAAAAAAAAGCCTTGCATAGACTGAAGATTTTCTCCGTGGCGGACCTGCTTTTTTATTTCCCTGTCCGCTATTCGCACATTAGCGAAATAAAACCGATAAGCCAGCTGGTGGCAGGAGAATACGCGACCGTCTACGGCAGATTTTGGAGCCCGGATATAAAGCGAGGATTTAGAAGTAAAATTTTAAGAGCCGAGGGAGAAGTCATGGACGAAACTGGAAAAATAAAAGTTGTTTGGTTTAATCAAGCATATTTGGCAAAAATGATTCATTCTGGACAATTTGTAGAACTTACAGGCAAGGTGATGGAAAGTAAAAGGGGTAAGTATATGGCAAATCCTGAATTCAAAAAAATTGATTCAATGCCAATTGATATACATGAATCTCTATTTAATTTTGATAAGAAAAAACAAAGCGAAGTTTTTGGCTTCCCCGTCTATATTGAAACCAAGGGCATAACTTCCAAATGGTTTTATCACACTATATTAAAAATTATAAAAGACAAAACACTAAATAATATAGAAGATTATATACCGAAAGAAATACTTCAAAAATATCATTTACCGTCTCTTAAATCAGCCTTAATTTGGATTCACTCGCCCAAAAATGCCAAGGACGCCGAAACTGCGCGGAAAAGATTCGCTTTTGAAGAAGTATTTTGCATTCAGCTGGAGCGCCAGCATGATAAGTTTGAATATAGAAAAAATAAATCCTTCCAAGTAAAACTCGACAAGAATAGCGTTGAGGATTTTTTGAATCGTTTTCCTTTTGCTTTGACCGATTCGCAAAAAAAATCAACAGAAACAATTCTAGGAGATATGGCGAAAAATTTTCCGATGTCGCGTCTGCTTGAAGGTGATGTCGGCTCCGGCAAAACTGCGGTCGCGGCCACGGCCACCTATGCAACGGTCAACCAAAGACCAAACGGACAGAGTTTCGGTAATTTACAAGTGGCTTATATGGCGCCGACGGAAATTTTAGCAACTCAACATTTTGAATCTTTTATCCAATATTTCAAACATTTATCTATCAACGTCGGCCTCATTACCGGCTCCGGTTGTCGTAAATTTCCGTCCAAGGTAAATCCCAGCGGATGGACCACCATTTCTCGCGCTCAACTTCTAAAATGGGTAGCAAATGGAGAAATACCAATTTTAATCGGCACTCACGCCCTTATTCAAAAAACCGTAAAATTTAAAAATCTGGCTCTAGTTGTAATTGACGAACAACACCGCTTCGGCACGGCACAACGAAGAAAACTCGTACGCAAAGACGGCATCGCGCCACACTTACTTTCCATGACAGCCACGCCTATTCCCCGCACGCTCGCGCTTACTATTTACGGCGATTTAGACCTTTCTTTGCTTTCGGAAATGCCGGCGGGGAGAAAACAAATAATCACCGAAATAATCACGCCAAACAAAAGAGAAGAAACTTATGAAAAAATAAGAAAAGAATTAAAGGCAGGCAGACAACTTTACGTAATCTGTCCAAGAATTTTTGAACCAGATCCAGAAAAAGAATTAGCCCTTAACGTAAAATCAGCTGTGACTGAGGCTAAAATATTAAAAACAAAAGTTTTTCCAGAATACGAAATAGGAGTACTCCATTCCAAGATGAGCAAAGAAAAAAAAGAAAACGTAATGGCAGACTTTGCCGAAGGTAAAATAAATATTTTGTGTGCCACATCCGTAGTGGAAGTCGGAGTGAATGTTCCTAACGCAACTGTTATTATTATTGAAGGAGCAGAACGTTTCGGGCTTGCACAGTTGCATCAACTACGTGGACGTGTAATTCGTAGCACTCACCAAGCATATTGCTACATTTTTGCGGAAGCAAAAAGTGAAAAAACTATATCTAGATTAAAAGCGCTAAAAACCGCCAAAAATGGTTTTGAGTTGGCAGAACTTGATTTAACGCTCCGCGGCGCGGGCGAACTTGGCGGCACCAAACAATGGGGCATCACCGACCTCGGCATGGAAGCGATAAAAAATATAAAAATGGTAGAAGCCGCTCGCGCGGAAGCAGTTCGTTTAATTGAAGAAGATCCAGAACTTTCAAAATATCCTTTACTTAAAGAGAAGGTTAGGCAGAAGGTTCAGGAGTTCCATTTTGAATAAGTTAAACAAAAAGCATGCCCCGCATGAAGCCATAGGCTTTCGTTCGGGGTGCACGAAAAAGCCAGCGAGTTTCATTTTGAATAAAAAGTTATTTATACTCCGGTTTTATTTCTTCCACACCTTCGAGGTGACCGGAAATTCTAGCTAAAGCGTAGAGCAAACTAGAAAGTCTATTTAAATAAGACATTGTGTCTGCACTTACGGCGACTTTCCCTTCTTCTTTGGCGGCTACCACTCTCCTCTCTGCAGTACGAGCCAAGGTGCGTGCAAAATCAAATATAGCGCCGAGCTCTGTCGCTCCACTCACAAAAAAACTTTTTATCGGCGGTAAAATTTTTTCAATTTCATCCACAATATTTTCTATCTTCTCAATTTTGTCTTTTGTAATACTTAAAGTGGAGCCGGCTATTTCCGCCTGCGCGATAAATAAATTTTGCTGTATTTCCAAGACAAGATCAAAAAATTTGATTCTTTTGCCTTCGATTTTGAAGCTGGTTTTTCCGGCTTTAGCGCGGGCTAATCCTAAAAAGGAATTTATTTCATCCAGCGCGCCGAGGGCTTCGGCTACAATTGAACTTTTGGAAATGCGCTGGTCGCAGGCAAAAGTTTTTGTAGTGCCCTTGTCTCCTTTTCTGGTATAAAGCATAATAATTCTAGCTTTTAGCTAGTTAGCTAACTAGCTATTAACTATAAGCTAATAGTACTATATTTCGCAAACTCCGGAAACGCAAGCGAATTCTTTCGCACCGGTAGTGTTATCTGCTACCTCATATTGAGAGAGTTTGGAGAAATCAATTTTGCCGATGGCTTTTGCCCGTCTCTCATATTCTTCTTTGGTAATCGCTTCATAAGGAGCCAGCTGATAAACGTGTTCAGAACGCGGAAGGAAAGAAAGTCCGCCGATCCAGTCCCAATTTTCATAAACAAAATTGCCGACCGTGATCCATTCATCCGGACTGATGTAAATCGTGGCTGACGGATTATGCTCCACAAAATGCTCTTTCAGTCTTTTCCATTCTTTTATCAAATCCAGAGCGGAAACTTGGTCTTTAAAAATCGCTCCCTCCGGCGCTTTGATGGGAAATTCCAAAACAAAAGTAGTCGCTGATTCGGCGGACTGGCCGACTTCCGGCAGACAAGGCACTCCCTGGTCCCGGGCCATTTGGAGCAAGGTATCGGTATGGGAAATACGCACTCGGCGAATAAAATACGGAGCATACCAAGGATGCATGCCCGAACCGACGCCCAAAAGCTGGCCGGAATTGCCGTGGGGCTTCACGCAAGTGATAGCCGTAGAAGGATTGATGCCGAAACGTTTGGCGTATTTTTTATTCGTTTCAATGGAATCCAATCTTAAAAGGTCCAGCACTTTATCATCCCGAATAATTGGATTATCGTAATAACCGGTCAAAGAAACTCCGAGCAATCTTTCCTCCTCGCAATTTTCTTTCCATTTTTTTGAAAGATAGCCGAAATTGGTCAAAGTGGACTGATAAGTTCCGAGCAGAGTCGCCAATTCCATTTTTTTCTTTAGGGTTGCCAAGGTATCTTTTGGACGAATAACAATACTAGTAAGGTTACAGAATTGTCTAGAACGTAAATAAATTTCTCCACAAGGATTCAAGCCAATCTGCCTTTCATCTTTGAGCATCGCCCATCGACGAGCTGGCAATTGTCTTTCCAATCCGCCTCGATTGAAGATTCCGCGCTCGCCGGATCTAGACTTAACTAAGGCTGTCCACTCATCTAAAAATTCTTCCGCCGACGGCTTGGCATTATAAACGGCCGAATTGTTTGCCATAGAACGCTGACCTTCTGTTAAATAAAATTGTCCCTTCTTGGCATCTCTCATTTCCATGTCTTCCAGTTCGGAAAGAGAAATTAAGGCACTCCTTCGTACTCCACCAGCCACTACGATCAATCCGATTTGGCAAATAATATCGTGCATGTCTAAATTGGAAAGACGGCGGCCTTGTTTGGCCAAAATTTTACGTTTGGCAAATTCCATCAAATCCATCAAGGGCTGTGGTCCGGAGGCCCGCCCGCCGGCAGTTTCCAAGCGCGCTCCCGCCGGCCTAATTATTCCATAATCAAACTTTACGTCTCTGCCGTCAAACCAAGCTTTGAGCCCCAAAACAAAAGCGTCTGCCCACCCTTCTTTGCTATCCTGGATGACATGGACAATCGGCCTTTCTTTTGTCTGTTTTTTAATTTGCGGAAATTGCTGGACATTTTCCCATTCAACAGCAAAACCAAGTCCGGCTCCGCACATTGAAATATACATAATTTCTCCCAAATCTTGCGGACAAGTGGGAGCAATATAGGAACAATTGTATGCCCAAACATTTGATTGCCGGCAAGCCTTGCCGGCGGACCATAGGAGGCGCATAGACGGGCAAATATCTTGATTTAAAATGGCTTGTCTTACTTCTTCATATTCTTTTAGAGAGAGCTTGTTTCCCAAATTTTCTTTCATATAAGTCATATAGCGGTCAATGGTCTCTACCCAAGTTTCACGGCGACCCAATTCAGAAACCCAGCGTGAATAAAACTGATAGAAAATATATTCCGAATATGGACTGGAAAAATACTTGCTGGATTCTTCTACAGCTTTTCTGACCGCTTCAGACACCGGTCCAAAAGCTGCCCGAAGCTCTGAACGCCTATTGCGATAAAGAATATATTCTTTAGCGGTATCCGTAAAACTAGCCGTCATTAATTCTTTTTCTACAAAATCCTGAATCATTTCAACCGTTGGCAAAAATTTTATCCCCTTGCGACCATTTAACAATTCCGCCTGAAACTTGAGCAGACTTCTGAAAACCCGTTTCGCCACTTCTTGCGCTTCTGTTTCCCCACCCTCCCCCGTTATTTCGAAGGCTTTGAAAACCGCTCGCGTAATTCTTTCCAGGTCAAACGAAATAACTTCTCCTGTTCTTCTTCTAACTGATTTTATTTTTTTTAATTCGCTTTTTAAAATTTTCTTTGTTTTTTTCATCACTTTAAATTATTTTAGGATTAAGAGGATTGATAATCTGTACCGTTTCTTTTTTTCTTTTCCTAATCATAAAATTGTAAATCGCGGGAGAAAGAATGAGAGCAAAAATAATGTTACCGAAGAGGTGAAGCGCCGTGAAAGGAATTTGTCCGACAAGAGCGTTCATAAAAGGTTGGTGTAAAAACATCGGGCCAACAGTCAGGCCGGTAACAGCATCAAAAAATAAAGTTCCCATAATCGCAAAACGCACATAATTAAAAGGGGTTGATTCATGTTTCTTGAAATAATTCGCAGACCACAAACCGATTGCTCCATAAGCCCCCGCGGTAAAAAATGTCTGTGCTCCAAGCGTGCCGGTTGCTATATCGTAGAGTAAAATGCTCAAAACTGCAAAAGAAAAACCGGCAAAGGCTCCGTAAGCGCGGCTAGCGGGCATTGTAGCCGCCAAAATCGGCTCTATATTCGGCGCGCGGAACGGAATTAGCCGCGCGAGCAGACATAAAATAAAAACAGTCACGATTTTAAGATAATTTTTTTTATTGGTATTCATGTTAATAGCGCGATCGACAAAAATTTGTCTTTAAAAGTGAAAGTTATATAATACTAATCAAGGGTTGTGGTTTTCGCAACTACTGAATCATTATACACGAGAGTAGTCATCTGGTGTAAAGTGGATAACTAGAATTTTTAGCATTAAAACACATAATAAAAAATTATGAATACCAAAAAAGTGGAGTGGGTGCTACGCATAGCGGTGGCCGGGGAATTTATCGGGCACGGGATGTTTGCTTTGCAGGGAAAAGAGGGATGGTTTAAGTATTTTGAGCCTTTCGGCATCACCAATCCGGAAACAATAGTATCCTTGCTTCTGCTGGTGGGCATAGCGGATTTGCTATTGGCTTTGTTGGTGCTTCTAAAACCTATCCGAATAGCTGTTTTGTGGATGGCGGTTTGGGGACTTTTTACCGCCCTGCTTCGCTGGCCTATCGGACCCGACCCAATGTGGGATTTTGTTGAAAGATGGGCAAATTGGGGAGCTCCGCTGGCTTTGCTCCTAATCCTCGGCTGGCCTCAATCTCTAAAAGAGTGGTTTAAATAAAAATTATAAACAATTGTCCGCGTGCCACGATTCGAACGTGGGACCCTCGAGGTATAAGCTCGATGCTCTAACCGACTGAGCTACACGCGGATAGGTTCTGCTATATCTTTCTTTTTTAAAAGTATTCCGTGCGCAATGAGAATTTTTTCATATTCCTCTTGTTCTATGGTTTCCACTTCAATTAATTTAAGCGCGACAGCCGTAAATGCTTTTTTGTGTTCGGTCAAAACTTTCTCGGCGGTTTTTAATCCATCGTTGATAATTCTGGAAACTTCCGCGTCCACTTTGGTGGAAACCGTTTCTGAAAATTCTTTTTCGGCCATTTCGCCATATTGAAGCCGACCGAGAGAATCAACTAAAGCTATCGGACCGATGACATCGGACATGCCCCAGCGAGTCACCATCGCTCTCGCCAAATTTGTCGCCACCGAGAGGTCGCTTGATGGCCCGGTGGTAATATCTTCAAAAATCATTCGCTCGGCCACATAGCCGCCGAGAGACGTTGCAATGTCGTCAATAAATTCTTTTTTGGACTGAAGGCGCCGTTCTTCCAGAGGCAGTTTCAAAGTGTAGCCGCCTGCATTTCCGCGCGCGATGATGGAAACTTTATGCACCGGATCGGCGTGCGGAAGTACCGAAGCCACAATTGCATGCCCCGCTTCGTGGTAAGCGGTGATTTCTTTTTCTTTTTTGGAAAGCAAATGACTTTTTCTCTCCGGACCCAGCATCACTTTTTCAATCGCGCGAATCAAATCAAATTGAAAAACTTTTTTGCGATTCTCTCGCGCGGCCAAGATCGCGCCTTCGTTCATCAGCGAATATAAATCCGCTCCGGAAAATCCGGGAGTGCGTTCCGCCACCAGTTTTAAGTTAATATCCTCCGCCAGCGGCTTTTGCGCCGCATGAATTTTTAGAATTTCTTCGCGGTCGGCGCGGTCCGGCAAATCCAGAATCACTTTTCGGTCAAAACGCCCGGGGCGAATAAGCGCCGGGTCAAGTACGTCCGGTCTGTTCGTCGCCGCCATCACTATCACTTTGTCATTTGGCTCAAAGCCATCCATCTCCACCAAAATCTGATTCAAGGTCTGCTCGCGCTCGTCATTTCCTCCGCCGAATCCTCCCCCGCGAGTGCGTCCGATCGCATCTATTTCGTCCACAAAGATAATGGCTGGCGCCGCTTTTTTCGCCATTTTGAAAAGATCTCTTACCCTAGAAGCTCCGACCCCGACGAACATTTCCACAAATTCCGAGCCGGACAAATGGAAGAACGGCACCGAGGCCTCTCCGGCCACCGCCCGCGCCAGCAAAGTTTTACCGGTGCCCGGCGCGCCGGTTAACATCACTCCTTTCGGAATTCTCGCCCCGATATCCAAAAACTTTTTTGGGCTTTTCAAAAAATCCACAATTTCTTTCAATTCTTCCTTCGCTTCTTTGCAGCCGGCGACATCTTTAAAAGTGACCCGATTATTTTTATCATTCGGGTCCGTAATGCGCGCTTTGGATTGTCCGAAGGTAAATGCCTGCATGCCAGCGCCCTTTACTTGCCTAGAAATGTACCAAAAGAAAATTAAAATAAAAATTATCGGCAAAAAAAACGGCAAGATATTCGCGAGCCAAAACATAAATCCGCTTTCGTCTTTAATTTGGATTTCAGTTTTGGCGAGCACCTCTCCCGTTACCCCGTAATTGAAAAGCGTCTGGGAAAGGGCCGAGTCGACTTCTTTCTTCGCCGTCTTCACTTCATCGTTTGTATAAGTAATTGTCAACTTGTCGCCTTCCACTAAAATAGTTTTTACCTCTCCGGCCGTAACGCTTTTCGCCAGATCGGAAATCGCCACTTCCGAAATCACTTTTCCGTCGCTGGACACCATCAAATACAGCGCCGTGATAAGCATGAAGAAAATTATCGCGCCGGCAATATTTACTCCGAATTTTGGCTGTTTCGGCTCCTTTTTGCCTTTTCCCTGCGGGTCTTTTTGATTAAGAAAATTAAAATCCATTCGTATAGATTAACACAAAAAACATGAAAAGTGAAATCAGTTTTTAAAAATAACTTTTGTGGAGATGACGGGAATTGAACCCGTGTGCAGAAGGTTTTTGTAAAGAAGTCTACATACATAGCGCGCTTTTTTTGTTTAGATTAAAAAATTCTTAAGCGAGCCAAATATTTTTTAATCGAGTCCTTTTGTTTCGGAAGGAAGTCAGGACATTCTTTCCCCTATCCCGATAATATTGTGCCTCAGCTTATATATCGGAAGTCTATAAGTGAGACATCAGTTTACGCCGAAGCGGAAACTGAAGCGAAGGCAAAGTCCCCCATACCGAAGTATGTTGAAGCAATTGCTTTAGCTTTAGAAGTTAATTTTGCAATTAACATTTGAACGAATTTTTACGAGATTACGTTCATGCTCGGTATGCATCAATAACAATAGGCCAACTGTCTATGCCTTGCATAATTTCAACGTCCATGCCTGCGGCAGGCAGGTCTTTTATCTCTCCTTATACTCTCTGCGAACTTCGCGATCCGTCTCACGTTTCTTGATAGTTTCGCGTTTATCAAACTTTTTCTTCCCTTTTACCAAAGCGATTTCCACTTTGATTTTTCTCCCTTTATTATACACCGAAATCGGTACGATTGTCAAACTCTTATTCTTCTCACTTCCCGCCAGCTCGGTAATTTCTTTTTTGGTGAGTAAAAGTTTTCGGTTACGAAGCGAGTTATAATCTTTCTCTGCATTTTTCGGCTGATACGGCGGAACATTCGCATTGATCAAGAACGCCTCTCCCCCACGCACGATGACAAAAGCTCCTTCGAGAGACATCTGCCCTCCACGCACGGATTTAACTTCCATACCCAAAAGCTCAATACCTGTCTCGTATTTTTCCATGAATTCATAGTTAAACCGCGCTTTTCTGTTTTCCGCATAACTAGCCATTTATACATATTATCACAATGTTGACTTTAAGCCCCAATTAGGCTATTATTTTGATAGTTAAGCCCTTTATGGGGCTTTCTATATATACATTGCGTGAAAGAATAAACAACCAAATACGAGCGAAAGAAGTTCGGGTTTTAGACAGTGAAAACAAAAATCTCGGAGTTTTAAGCATAAGAGATGCTCTGGAATTAGCCCAAAGCAAAGGTTTAGACTTAATAGAGATATCCCCGAATGGCAATCCCCCGATTGCCAAGCTTATGGATTTCGGCAAATACCAGTACGAGACTGCCAAGAAACTGAAAAAAGCTAAAGCCGGCGCAAACAGAACCGAAACAAAATCAATCCAGATCAAAATAGGCACAGGAGATCACGATTTGGAGTTAAAAGCGAAAACCGCTTCGAGATGGCTAAAAGAAGGACATCGCATCAAAGTTGAACTTTTCCTGGCCGGCCGCGCGAAGTATATGGATGAGAAATTTTTACGAGAACGTTTAGACAGGGTATTACATTTGATTACCGAAGATTATAAAATATCGGACACATATAAAAGAGGCCCGAAAGGCTTAACTATAACAATAGAAAAAAAATGAAAGGAATGAAGACAAATAAATCATTTAGCAAGAGATTAAAACTCACCAAAAACGGTAAGGTGCTTTCCCGCAAGGCAGGTTTTAACCATTTCAATGCAAAACAGTCGCGCAATAGCCAGTTGGCAGGAAAAAAGGGGCAGAATTTTGTGATTAAAAATAAACCAAAGAGTCACCTATTACCATTTAATTAAACCTCTCCCCCCAACCCCTCTCCATAATTAAATTATGGAGAGGGGCGAAGGGGTGAGGTAAATCTAGATTTTATGACCAGAGTAAAAAAAGGAGTACATGCGTTAAAGAGAAGGAGAAGTATTTTGAAGCAAACCAAAGGAATGCGTCATGGTCGTTCCACTAAGGAACGCCAAGCCAAAGAAGCCTTACTTCATGCCGGCAGTTATGCTTTCGCCCATCGTAAAGATAAAAAATCGCACAATCGAAAACTTTGGAATATAAAAATAAACGCCGGCGCACGCGAGCTTGGTATGTCGTATTCTAAACTAATCGGCGCGCTAAAAAAGAATAAGATAGAATTAGATAGAAAAATCCTCTCCGGCCTTGCAGAACACAATCCAAAAACATTCGCTAAAATCTTAGAAGCCGTTAGCTAGTGTCAGAGGAGGAGGTTTTGGAAACTTTGTATTCCAGTTTGTCCTTCCGAACAAGAACGATAATGTCTTCTAAAAGTTTTTTGGGGTCAGAACCGGAAACAACCTTCGGATTAAATCGATGGGCATTTTCTATTATTGTCTTGAGTTCCTCGTCCATCGCCCAGGGCCCCTCAAAAACACCAATAGGCTTTTTGTCTTCAAAAGCAACGGTGAACTCGTGAATGGTGCCTATGCGCCCGCATCCGCAGACGACAGCGTCCGCCGCGCGAGTCATAAGCAAGTCGCGCCCCGGATAACCAAAACCGGTGTAAATAATTAAATCCATATAATCAAGCGGAAGCTTGTAAATGTCCACATGCTCCTGCTCGGAAGCGGCGGGAGATATGCCGACGCAAATTCCGCCTTCTTCCTTCGCCCCCATGGCTGCCCAAAATGGAAAACCGGTCGTTGCGCCATTCACCAAAACCGCGCCTTGGCGGGCAATTTCTTTTCCTAATTCTTTCGCTAAATCCAAAGCTCCGAGACCGCAATGCCCCGTTTCGGCCGCGCCAGAAACGCAAATTTTTATTTTATTATGCGCATGCTTATTGGGAGAATTCAATGGGGAGTTCATAATTTTATTGTATCTCACAATTTAATATTACGCTATCTCCCAAATTTGGCGCAAAAGCTTCAAGACCTAAATTGTCTTTTAATTTTTGCACCAGGAACATTGAGGATTTGGGCTCTCCCATAACCACAAAAATTTTTTTAACTTTATCCTGCATATCTTCCACAAAGCTTAGCAAGCCATCAGAATCTTTATGTCCCGAATATCCGGAAATTTTCACAATATGCGCTCGGATGGGCACATTCTCTCCGGTTATGCGAACATTTTTCAACCCTTCCCTGATTAAGCGTCCCGGCGTATTAACGGACTGATATCCGGTCAAAAGTATTGTGTTATTCGGGTCTGGTAAATAGTGTTTTTCGTGATGCACAATGCGCCCGCCCGTAGACATCCCGCTTCCCGCGATAACTATTTTTGGATTGGGCACATTGCCGATCATTTTGGATTCTTCCGATTTTAGGGTGTTGTGCAGGCCGGGGAAATCAAACAGATATTTATCATGCGACATGGCTTTTTGCGCTGTTTCGTTGAAATAATTTTTGTATTGCCTGAAAACATCAGTCAAGCGAATGGCCAAGGGAGAATCAAGAAAAATGGGCATTATCGGAATTCGGCTGTTTTCTACCAAAGCATTGAGCTCAAAAAGAAGCTCTTGCGACCTCTCAAGAGAGAAAGTCGGAATAATGAGCGTTCCCTTTCTTTTATAATTATCTTCTATCGCTTCCTCTAAATATCTTCTACGGTCTTCTTTGGATTCATGGTTTCTGTCGCCATAAACTGATTCCATTATGAGATAGTCGGCATCAGTAACTTTCTCCGTGTCGGGAAGAAGCATTGAAGGACTATTGCCGAGATCTCCAGTGAAAACAATTTTCTTTCCATTATAAAGAAATTCAACCATCGCTGATCCTAAAATGTGCCCTGCGTTCAATAAATGCACTTCTACATTATCAGTAATTTTAATTTTTTCTTTATAGGGAAAACCATGCCACAAAGAAAGAGCCAATTTGATACTCTCTTCTGTGTAAATTTTATCTAATCCTAGTTCTTTGTTTTTGCTTAAAATTCCAACAGTATCCTCAAGCATTGGGCCGGCAAGTGCTTTTGTTGGCTCGGTGGAGTAAATTTTTCCATGAAATCCATCATGGAGTAGTTTGGGTATGCGTCCCAAGTGATCCACGTGCGCATGAGTAATAAAAAGAATTTCAATTTCCTTCGGATTGTAGACAAAAGGCTCCCAGTTTGCCTCATCCGTCATTTTATCTCCTTGAGTAAGCCCACAATCAATTAGGATTTTTTTACCATCAATTTCCAAAAGAAAATTCGCGCCCGTCACCGAGCCCGCTCCCCCGCAAAATGTTATTTTAGCTGTTTTTTCCATGAATAAAGAATAGCACATAATCCACCAGATATTCCAAAAAGAATATCGGAAATGGTGTCTAGAAAATTAAATGGGTTCTGCGCAATGACATCATTAACAAAAAATTCAAAAACTTCCCAGCCGACCGCAATCAATAATACAAATAATAAAACACGGACCCCTTCCTTAATCCCTTCCCTTACTAAGGGGAGAGTAGGGTGGAGCGGAAAAAAATAAAGAAAGGCTAACCCGACCCAGAGCCCGCCCAAAAAATGCATAATTATGTCAAAATACCAGATGGAGGAATACCAATAAAATTTATTAGCGAGAAAATTAATTGCAAGAATTAAAAAAGCAGGGCAGGCTAGGTGTTTAAAAAGCTTTTTTCTGTCCATCCCGTTAGAAGTAGGAAATCTTTAGATTTCCGTAGTTAATTTATTAATATCAACAATAGAAAACTTGTCTATTATACCATTTCTGTGACTTTAATTAACTAAAGGACTTCTAACGGGATCCATATCCATAATTCCCAAGAAAAAATCCGCCCGAAACGAATACAGCGCGGAGTTCTTCTTAGGACTATTTCTGATGTATTACCATAGCTCAAAGCTAGGTGGGTGTTAGACGCGAGAGACCAAGGTCAAACACGATCGAAACTCCCATAAAATAGTGTTCTAGGTAATAATCGGAAATAACCCTACTTAAAGTATATGCCCTCAAAAAATTTTGGCAACAACTTTTACAGGAAAACACGAATTCGAGATAAAAACAAGTTTAGCTATTTTTTCGCATGAGATCTTTTGGTTTGCGTAAATTTTTCATGAACAGTTTCATATTCAAAAAGCTCGTTTTCGGAAAACCAATGCTTTATTTCGGCTTTAGCTTCTTCCAAGTCGCCAGAAGCGTGAATAAGATTGGGAATGCCGACTTCGTTTGCATCTCCGTGAGTATAACTCATGTGCGCATAGTCTCCGCGAATGGTTCCAGGCAACGCAGATTTTGGTTCGGTGCCTCCGACCATTTTGCGAACGAGAGAAACAGCTTCAATTCCTTCCAAGACAAAAGCGATAACCGGTCCGGCATTCATCATCTCTAGCGTCACATCAAAAGTCTTCTTTCCACGGCGGGAAATCATTTTCCCGATATTCTCATAATGATGAAAAAAATGATCATAGTCCGGTTTGAGCATCTTGGCTCCGATAATTTTCAAACCAATCTTTTCAAAACGAGAAATTATCTCCCCCACCAGACCTCGCTGAACTGTGTCGGGTTTTAAAATTATAAGTGTCCTTTCTTGTGTATTTGTCATATAAAAATATCCTAGCAAAAATTAGCGTTTTTGTAAAACCAATTTTCATTCCATCGTTTTATACCTATTCATAATTTCTTCTTCAACTTCTGCCCGATCACGACCGTATTTTACATAAGAAAGCTCTTTCAAACTATCTACAATATCAGGATTGCCTTTCTCGGGCGCTAGGGTTTTTAAATTGAAAGGCTTGGTCGGCTGACCATTCACTAGCATACTAATATAAGCATTGTAATTATCAAGCTTGGTAATATCGGCGGCGGTAAAAATCGGTTTAAATTTCGGTTCCAAAAAAGTTGCATCCTCGGTGCCGACGCGAAACACCGACATGGAGCCGACATTACCAAAAACCGCATTTTTAATATTTTCTTCAAGCTGAGTGATATATTGATGAGCTATGTTTAAAGACAATCTATATTTTCTAGCTTCAGACAAAATAGACGCGATAGAATCAGTCGTGACATTTTGAAATTCATCAATGTAAAGATAAAAATCATTCATCGGCTGGCCGAACATATCCACACGAGAAAGCGCCGCCATTTGGATTTTACCGACAAGCACCAAGCCGATCAAATTCGCGTTAATATCTCCAAGCCTGCCTTTGGAAAGATTCACCAAAAGAATTTTCTTTTCATCCATTATTTTACGGAAATTAAAAACGGAATTTTGCTGAAGCACTACCGGTCGCATAATGTCGTTACTAATAAAATTATCAAATTTTGATGAAATATAGGGAACGAAGTTAGCCAAAGATTGATCCCCAGTCGTCTGTTCGGCAGAAATCCAAAATTGTTTGATGATAGGATTTTTGCACCTTGCAAGTTTTAAGTCACGAAATTGCTTGTCCGCTAGAACGCGGGTAATTTCAAGCAAGGTTGAGCCGCTTTCGGGGTCTTCCATTACCAAGAAAGCGCTATTGCGAAAATACTGTTCAAACATCGCTCCACCTCCAATTTTCATGTCAAAAAGCTTGTTAAAAATTCCCATCATTTCGTTCACCACGAAAGTTTTTTGCTCCGGATATTTCGGGTCGTACTCCAGCATATTAAGACCCATCGGCCGAGCGGTATAAGCCGGGTCAAAATAGATTACATCGTCAATGCGCTCTTTTGGAATACGCGAGAGGATGGTCTGAATATCCGTGCCATGCGGATCAATATAACAGCATCCGTCTCCGTTCTTTATGTCTTGCGTTATCATGTTGAGCATGATATTTGTCTTCCCTGTACCCGTCTGACCAATGACATAGAAATGCCTCATTCTGTCCTCGCGCGCCAGATGAATTTCCGTATCCCGGCCCCGGTAACTGTTTATTCCTAAAAGTATTCCTTCTTGCCCTATTTCTATCGGCGCCGGCGCGATACCGGCCCGGGCTTCTTTCAACTGCGGCTGGCTACCGATGCCAACTGGGAAATGAAATACGGAGGCCAATTCTTTTAAATTCATCGGCAATACTTTATCGGATGAGAATGCGCGAAAAGAAAAATCATGAAAGAGCTTTTTCAATTCACCTCCGGAAACACGCTCAAAAATAAAAGAATTGCTGGTCGCCTCGGAAAACTGGTTGAAAGAAGATTCTATCTCTTTTAAAATTGCTTCCGCGCGCTCTTTATTTTCTCCCGAAGCGATTACGCGAATATTCGCTTTCATAATGGTGCTCTTCATTTTATTGCCTATTTTCTCCACGGCCCCTTCATCTACCGCCTTTCTGCCTTTCATATATTTTTCTTTTTTCTCCCCTTCTTCTTTTTCCTTTTTTCCGAAAAACAGCTCCTTGCCGACTTTTAAAAAAGCTTTATTGAACTTGTAGAAATTATCTGCCGCGTATTTTACCGACATGCCGTCTTTCACATCGTCCAAAATCATATGAAATTCATTGATGAATTTATCGCCAGCCGGCGCGATTATGAGTTGAATCGCCGCGCCTTCGCCTGCTGTTTTTAGCTTGGAAAAAACATTTAATATAGGATTCATCGGGTCATGCTCAATATTGTCATAGGTTTTGATTGGAAGCACCGCGCGCTCGGAAAAACTGGCGTAAGCGCCAACCGAATTGCCGTTTTCATTGAAAATATTGTAGTCGTTCGCCGTTTCGCGAATTTTCGCGTCGTGGTAAAAAGCCAAAACCTGCTTTTCAAAAAGGGAAAGATGTTTATTGGGAATAGCCGCATAGACGACGACTTCGTCGCTTTGATTGCCAAGAGCCACTTCCAGAGTAAAATAATTTTCTTCCTCATTATATTTGCCTTCTCCGACAGACTGCATACCGGCATAAAACTGCTCCATGGCACCAATGAATTCTTTAAAACTTTTTGATTTATCTGCTTCCTCTTGGGGTGGGGGTAAGGTAATTTCAAAAAGCGTCATATTGAGGGCTTTATAAATAGGCGAACCTTCTTTAAAATCAATTTTTACTTGTCCGGTTTTTAAATACTGAATAAGAATACGATGAAAATCATCATCAATGTGTGGATTATCCATGGCCTCCGCCACACTAAGCGCGTTGCGAATTCCCTTGGTAATGACAAGCCCTAAAAGCTCTTCCATAATGGTATCGTGGGTTTCCGGCTTAAGCGCAAGCACGATTCCCTCAGCTTCTTTTTTGCCGATAACATTCTCTCTGTGCACCAGCTGTTCGGCTGGAATATTTTTATATTCGCTAATTACCTCTCCCGCCGCCTTTTCCTCCGCATGTTCTATGCGCCCTGTTTTGATAAGCTCCTCTTCCCTTGCTTTAACATGCGCGCGCAAATAATCAAGCTCCTCTTCGGGGCTTTTAAATTTCGGCATTTCTTTAAAGAATGTCGGTTCCATTTGCTATATTATAACACAAATATCTCGGAAGAAATTTAAGCGTCGTGGGTTCCCTGTCCTTATGTCTCCGAGGGCGAAGGCGCAAAAATTCTTTCCAAAACTAAGTTCGGGTTAAAATCTCTGGTTCGCCTTCGGTGATTAAAATAGTGTGCTCAAAATGGGCACTGTTTTTCCCGTCAGCCGTGCGAAAAGTCCAACCGTCTTTATCTAAAATCACATTTTTTGTCCCGTTGTTTATCATCGGCTCTATGGCAATGACCATTCCAGATTCCAATTTTGCTCCAGTATGCGCTTTGCCAAAATTTGGGATATAAGGATCTTCATGAATTGATTTCCCGACTCCATGCCCCGCCAAAACTTCTACTATCCCATACTTGTGTGGACGAATAAAACTCTCTACTGCATAGCTTATGTCTCCTATTCTATTCCCTCCTTGCGCCGCTTCTATCCCCGCCTCCAAAGCTCTCTCCGTTACTTGCATAAGCTTTTGAGAGGCGACACTAACTTCGCCAACCGGAACAGTAATCGCCATATCCGTAAAAAGATTTTTGTGTTTTAAACCTAGGTCCAAAGAAACAATATCTCCTTCCTTTAAAATTTTCTCCTTTTTCGGAATACCATGCACCACTTCATTGTTTACCGAAATACAGATTGATGCCGGATAAGCAAAGCTAGCGCCAGCCGGTTTGTAATTTAAAAATGCCGGCTCATCCCCCATTTCTTTAATTAACTTAAATGCATAGTCATCTAAGTCCTTAGTAGAAATTCCCGGCTTTACCATTTTTCCAACCTTATAAAGCACAGTTGCCAATTTCTTGCCTCCTTCTCTTAGTATCTTTATTTCTTCCGGAGTTTTTATAATTATCCCCATACTAAAATTTTAAGTTTTTATTAATAATGGTCATTGTTTATAATCAAAAATTTAGTACGGGGCAAGCATTTTAAGAAATTATTGTTCCTAAAAACTTTTCTCCGTTTAAATAATTAGCCAAATTGGAAATCGGTTTACCATTCATTATTATCACTTCTATCCCCTCCCTCTCCGCCGTTTCGGAAGCAATGGGGTCAAAAGGGGTGCTCAACCCGGGACTCCATTCTGTCGGAATTAATTTTCTGTATTCTGTCCAAGAAATTTGCTCAATTTTTTTAGCATCAGGATATTTTTGGGGATCTTTGTCGTAGGCATAATCTATATTGGATAAATTGACTACGGTCTTTGCCTTGTTGTTCTTAGCCAACACCACAGCCCCCAAGTCTGTGCTGTTGCCCGGTTTTTCTGCTCCATAAACAGTAACTTTATCATGCCCTCTAAACAAAATACGAATAAGTTCAGCATTCAAATTAAGCGCCCTGATTCCTAACATATCTAGTTCTGTATCGGATGGGCTGGAAAGCATTTTGGCCACATTCTGATATTTTCTGCAAACTCTTCCGCCTCCGGTGATAATTAAAAATTTTTTGTCTTTTTTCGTTTCTTCCAATACGAGATTTTTGAAATCGCGCAAAAAATCTATGTCTATTTCTTCCGGCACGATTAGCGACCCACCCAAGGAAATTATAATCGTCTTTTCCATACTAATATCCTAACGCTTTAATAATATCTTCGTGCACTTTCTCTATCGTCTGCTCGCCGTTTATCTCAACAAAATTGTATCCCGGCCCTTCGCGGAAATAATCTATGGAAGGCATAACGTCTTTTTCGTACCAATTCAATCTGTTTTCTATCTTCTCTGGTGTATCATCCGTGCGCCTGCGCCCCAACATTTTATCGCTGGACCATTTTTTTGAAACATTCATCAAAATAATGCTGGGGTTCTTTATTTTATAAAAATCAAAAGCGGAGCCTAGGGCAACCGCTTCCTCCCTTCTACGGCAAACGCCATCTAAAATGACAAACTCTTCGCCAGTAAAATTTTTAATCATAAAATCGGTCCATACCCAGATAGGCAAAAAAACCGGGATTAAATCTCCATTTTTTAAAATATTTTGGATATTTTTGCCGGATAGGCCATCGCCCTCTGCTAGGCGTCTAAAAGCCTTGCCTGTTTCTATGTGCAAAACTTTCTCTCCTTTTTTATTTAAATAATCAGCCAGTAATTCGGCTTGGGTACCCTTTCCACATCCAGATTTTCCAAAAAAAACAAAAGCTCGTGAATTCATATCACAAGCCTACACGTTTTCGGACAAAAAATCAATCTCAAAATGAATTTAGTATTCCCGCATGGAGACCTGCGCATCAACTTTTTTGATCAAATCAAGAACGACAGAAACGACGATGAGAATGGACGTCCCGCCCAAAGCAAAGGAAGTGTTGCCGGTGATAAATTGCATAATGAGAGGCAAAATTGCCACGAAACCCAGAAAGACCGCACCCAAAAGCGTAATGCGACTCAAAACTTTTGAAATATATTCTGAAGTAGAGAAACCCGGACGAATGCCCGGAATAAACGCTCCATTTTTTTGCAAATTGGTGGAAAGCGCTTCGGGATCAAAAGTAACAGCCGTGTAAAAGTAAGTGAAGAGAAAGACAAAAATAAAATAAAGCACGGCGTAAAGCACGGAAGTCTGAGTGAACGAAACTAGAAAACCAGAAATTTTTGCCAGAATGGCGTTACTGTCAAATCTGGACAAAAAGGCGCCAATCATCTGTGGAAAAAGCAGAATGGAAAGCGCGAAAATTATCGGAATGACTCCGGCTTGGTTGACCCGAAGGGGCAAATAAGTGGAACCGCCCCCGTACATCTTCATGCCCCGAACGCGTTTCGCATAAGTAACCGGAATGGGCCGTTCCGCTTCCGTGACAAGAACAATGCCCGCCAAAATAAGAATGCCCACCACGGCAAATACGAGATAAAGGGGGACTTGGGAAACGTCAAAGGTAAAAATATTCTGACTAACCCAGGAAGGAAGCTGGGAGACAATGCCGGCAAAAATTATGAGCGATACTCCATTCCCGATGCCGAATTCAGAAACAAGCTCGCCAATCCACATTATTAGCACGGATCCGGCGATAACAATAAATAAATTCGTAATGCGGTCAAAAGCGGTTAAATTGAATAAAATATTCTGCTGTTCAAGAATAGCCAAAAGACTGAAGCCCTGAATAGCGGCCAAAGGCACGGTGAGCAGTCTGGAATATTGAGAAAATCTTTTTCGACCCGCTTCCCCTTCTTCATGATAAATCCTTTTTAGAGCGGGAACCATGATAGTCAAAAGTTGCATGATAATTGAGCCGGTGATATACGGGCCGACGCCCAGCATGATGATGGAAAGATTGGAAAGCCCGCCTCCGGAGAATATATTTAAGATGCCAAAAAATTGGTTGTTGGAAAGAAATCGGTTCAATTCCGCCGTATCAATGCCCGGAATAGGAATGGCGGAAAGCAATCTAAACACTATCAGCGCAAAAAATACGAATAAAACTCTCTTGCGCAAAGTTGTATCCGTCCAAATTAATTTTATTTTATTCCAAAAATTTTGCATAATATTCTGTGGCGTTAAGCTCGTAGTTACTTAATTTTGATCTTTTTGCCCTTGATACCTAAGCGCTTTCTTATTTCAGAAAATTTTTCCGGCTTGCCGTCTTTTTGAGAAACGAGTTTGTCTTTAGCTAGGATAAAAACTTTTTGAATGGACTTGAACTGATAACCGCGATTTTTCGGCAATTTCTTAATAATATCACGAAGCTCCGGGCGACGCTTGTTTCCCGCGCGAGCGGTCTGTCCCTTGCCTCCGCGACCGGAGGTCTTCGCGTGCTTGCCTCCACGGCCCACCATCCTGTCTTTTTTATTCTTATGTTCCCTTTTCAAATTATGTATTTGCATTTTTTTAAATTACGAATTATTAATTACGGATTACGAATTGGATTTTAATTTGAAATTCTTAATTCGTAATTTCTAATTTATCTTGATTGACTTCCTTGTTGGCGACTACAACACTTTCCGGGATTGCTTTTGTGTATTTTGAAGAAATTACAGACAGCGCCGCCATTACCGCTTTGGCATTATTTAATTTATTTTTACTGTTGGATAAAATCTTTCCGGTAACATCTTTAAGGCCGGAGAGTTTTATAATATCACGAATAACGGAACCGGCCACAAGCCCGCGGCCCTTGTT
>LBZL01000003.1 GCA_000994705.1 Candidatus Nomurabacteria bacterium GW2011_GWB1_40_7
CGGGAGTTGTTCAGCAAGCGGGATGTACCACAGCTGGCGGGCTTGACGCGGACGCTTCCGGCAACATAATCTGCACTCCGTCTAGGGAACAGTTCAAAAACAACATTGTTGACTTGAACAGTGGACTCTCTGATATTCTTGCTCTTCGCCCCGTTGTCTACACTTTCAAACCGGAAATGAATATGGGAAGCAGAACTCGTTTCGGATTTATTTCAGAAGAAGTAGCCGCCGTGGCTTCAGAATTTGCCACTTATGATAAAGAAGGAAAACCGTATGGATTGGATACGAATGCTATTCTTGCCGAGACAGTTAAAGCTATCCAGGAAATGAATTTGAATTTGGATGCGATTATCGGCGCAACCATTCCTTTACCTGAGTCTCCCTCAGAATCTTTTATGACAGCCTTCTTTGGCAAACTCTCTGCTTGGCTTGCGGACGCGAGGAATGAAATAGGAGATGTTTTTGCAAACGCTTTCAATGCAAAAGAAAAAATTTGCGTTGACGGGGAGTGTTTGACGAAAGATGATGTGAAAGCGTTGCTCTTAATCGCTCGTCCGATTTCTCCAGAGCTGATTCCAATCCCCGAACCAACCCCGGAACCGGAACCCACTCCAACTCCTGAACCAGAGCCGATTCCAACCGCCGAACTAGCCCCATAGAACGTAGAATATACTTATTTGAATTTTTTGTGTTATAGTAAAAAAAGGACAAAAATTTGTCCTTTTTTTGTGGAGAGAGACTATTCAAATTTGCGCCGAGGATTGGTGCTTAAATATTTTTGGCAAATAATCAGGCAGTATAAACTGTCATTTTTTACAGTTATTATTTTTACAATAATTGGTTCGGGTCTTGATGTCTATATACCATTCCAATATTTAAAACTCTGGAATGTTTTAAGCACGAATGATTTTACCGTTGTTTCGATTGCCAAGTCAATAATTATTTTAGTTTTAATATTAAATTTAATTCGTTGGGCAATCCGCAGAGTTTCAGCATTTTCTCTTGTGTATTTCGAAGCGAACACTATGGCTGGTCTTCGCAAACAGGCATTTTCTTATATGATAGGCCACTCCCATTCCTTTTTTGCGAATAACTTTGGCGGGTCCCTAACTCAAAGAATAAATAAATATGCCAGAGCTTTTGAAAAATTAACCGACAGAATGGCTTCTGATGGTTTACCACTCGTTGTTCGCGGAGTAGGAATATTGGTTGCTTTTTACACATTAGTTCCCAAATATTCGTATATTCTGGGAGTTTTCTGTGCCGTGTTTTTAATTACCGCTTTCATTTATATTCGTTTCAAATTAAAATATGATGTTATCGCCTCAGAAGCTGATTCAAAAACTACCGGTGTTTTATCAGATTCAATCAGCAATCATTCATCAATCCAATTATTTACTGGTCATGAATACGAAAAAGAGCGTGTCGGAGAAATTGTTCAAGATCAAAAAAATAAGGTTGTATTTAATTGGTATTTGTGGGAAGGGCTTGGAACTATACAACTTTTCTATACATTTTGTACCGAGTTTATTATTTTTTGGATAATTTTAAATGACTGGAAACTAGGACTTGTTACTTTACCTGTAATCGTTTTATTGCAAAGTTATTTTGTCCGCCTGGTTGATAGTTTATGGAGTTTTGGCGCCATTGTGCGCGCCTACTATGAAAGTTTTGCTGATGCTTATGAAATGACGATTGTTTTGAACACACCCTACGAAATTGTGGATAATGAAACGCAAGTTTTAAGCGATATCGAAGGTGAAGTTAGTTTTGATAATGTGACATATATTTATGAAAATAATAATTCCAAAATTTTGGACGATTTTTCTTTGACAATTCCCGCCGGACAGAAAGTCGCCATTGTTGGTTCTTCGGGGGCGGGAAAAACAACTTTTGTCCGTCTTCTGATGAGGTTATTCAATCTTACTTCCGGAAAAATTATGATTGACAGTATTGATATTAAAAATATCACTCAAAAAAATCTTCGCGAAAAAATTTCTTTTGTGCCGCAAGACCCGATTCTTTTTCACCGCACCCTTATGGAGAATATTCGTTATGGCAGACGAAATGCCACAGACGATGAAGTACTAGTTGCTGCGCACTTAGCCCACTGCGACGAATTTATAAATGTATTGCCAAATAGATATAACACATATGTAGGCGAACGCGGGATAAAACTTTCGGGAGGGGAACGTCAGCGGGTCGCTATCGCGCGGGCAATTCTTAAAAATGCTCCAATTCTTATCCTGGACGAAGCAACGTCTTCTCTTGATTCTCATTCTGAATTTTTGATTCAAGATGCGCTTCACAAACTTATTCAAGGCAAGACGACAATTGTTATCGCTCACCGGCTTTCCACCATTCGAGAAATGGACAGAATTATCGTCTTGGAAAAAGGTAAGATTGTTGAAGATGGAGCGCACGAAGAACTCACGAATAAAAAAAGCGGATTGTACAAAAAATTATGGGATCTTCAGGCGGGAGGATTTAGAAATAGAATTTAATTATGGATTTGAAACATATCAGAAATTTTTCCATTATCGCGCATATTGACCACGGCAAGAGCACTTTGGCGGACAGGATGCTTGAGATTACGCGTACTATAGAAACGCGTAAAATGCGCGACCAAGTGCTGGATTCCATGGATTTGGAGCGAGAAAGGGGGATAACTATCAAAATGCAACCAGTACGCATGGAACACGTTTGGGGGGGCGAAAAATACATTTTGAATCTAATTGACACTCCTGGGCATATAGATTTCTCTTACGAGGTTTCCAGGGCTTTAAAAGCCGTGGAAGGCTCTATTTTACTTATTGACTCAACCCAAGGAGTGCAGGCTCAAACTCTTACCACGCTTGCTATGGCACGCGAGGGAGGCCTTAAAATTATTCCCGTTCTGTCTAAGATTGACTCACCGCTTTCCATGATTACAGAGGTAAAAGAAGAGGTTGTAAAGCTTTTAAATTGTTCTCCAGAAGAGATATTGTTGGTTTCCGGACGTACCGGAGAGGGGGTGGAAAATCTTTTAAAAGAAGTTATAGCGCGCATTCCGGAACCAAAAGAAACGTATATTGGAGAGAATGTTTTACGCGCGTTAGTTTTTGATTTTAAATATTCTAATCATCGGGGAGTGATAGTTTTCGTGCGGGTATTGGACGGCAGAGTCGCAAAAGGCGACATTTTGCTTTTTGCCGTTTCCGGGGAAAAATTTACCGCGCTTGAAGTTGGCACTTTTTCGCCCGAAGAAACCCCAAAAGATTATCTTGAAAGAGGAGAAACGGGCTATATTGTTACCGGCATAAAAAAACCCGGCATAGCGTCGGTCGGAGATACTGTTACGATGTTTAAAAATCCCTTGCCGGCTTTCCCGGGGTATATGCAACCATTGCCGGTGGTATGGGCGAGCGTGTTTCCGGAAGACGCGGACGATTTTACGGAATTAAAGCTTGCCTTGGGAAAATTAAAACTTTCCGATTCCGCATTCTCTTACGAAGAAGAGGCTTCAGGGTCCTTGGGCAAAGGTTTTCGTTGCGGATTCTTGGGCATGCTTCATTTGGAAATTATCACCGAGAGGTTAAAGCGCGAATTTGATTTGAAATTGGTTATTACTACGCCCTCTATTACCTATGAAGTTTTAATGAAAAATAAAAAAAGGGAAAAAATTTATTCCCCGTATTTTTTCCCGAACGACGGCGATATAGAGACAGTGTTTGAGCCATGGGTAAAATTGAAAATCATCGCGCCGGTAGAATATATCGGCAACATTATGCAACTTCTTTTTGACCACGAAGCGGAAGTCGGAGAGATGGAAAATTTCGGAGACAACAGGGGAACTTTATCCGTCAAAATGCCCCTTCGCGAACTTATGCGAAATTTTTTTGATGAATTAAAAAGTATTTCATCCGGTTACGGTTCTATCTCTTATGAAATAGGCGAAATGCGGGAGGCGAATGTTACCAGGCTTGACCTTTTAGTCGCCGATGAAATTGTGCCGGCTTTTTCCAAGGTTATCTCTAAAAGAAGGGCGGAAGAAGAAGCGGAGGCGATGGTGGAAAAACTCGCAGGCCTACTGCCTCGTCAAATGTTCACTTTGAAAATTCAGGGCCGCGCGCTCGGACGCATAATATCTTCGCGCACTCTTTCCGGAATGAAAAAAGACGTAACCCAGCATATGTACGGAGGGGACATCACTCGTAAGATGAAACTCCGCGAAAAACAGAAAAAGGGGAAGAAAAAGATGAAAGAAAGAGGCCGGGTGAATATTCCCCAAGACGTATTTTTGAAAATGATGCGCTCTGGCGACTAGCGGAAAATCGGAGAGTAGAGCAATATCATGCTGACGATAATCAATACGCTGACCACGGCCCACGCGACTTGTATTTTCTTTTGATGTTTTTTATTGAAAAGCATATACTTAAGAGTGTAACATATTTTATTTATTATGCGAGATTTAAGGCAAAAAAAAGCGTGGAGAAATATAATGCAGTCAAAACCTATTTTGGCGCTTTTGGGAATTATAATATTGATTTTTGCTTGGAACGTCTTGGGTTTTTGGAATAAAATGAGAGAAACAAGTAAAAACAAAAAAATAGCCGAGAATAAAATTGTTGAACTAAAACAGCAAAAGGAAAAACTTTTATCCGACATAAATAGTTTGAATACAGACGAAGGCAAAGAAAAAATTTTCAGGGAAAATTTCGGTTTGGCGAAGGAGGGAGAAGATGTGATTGTGGTGGTGGAGGATAAAAATTCTTCCAGAATAGAAGAGAATGTTTCTTCTGGATTTTTTTCTTTTTTAAAAAACTTGTTTAGGTAAATTGTGTGATATAATAAAAGTATGAAAATAGTATTTTTTGAAGTACCAAAAGCAGAACAGTCCTTTTTTTCGCCCTCTTTTGGCGAGACGGAGATTTCCTTTTTTGAGGAAAAGTTGAATGAAAAAAATATTGATAAAGCAAAAGATGCGGAAATTATTTCTATTTTTATTAATTCTATAATCAGTAAAAACATTATTGATTTATTGCCAAATTTAAAATTTATTGCTACCCGTTCAACCGGTTTTGAACACATTGATTTGGAATATTGCGCAACGAAAGGTATTAAGGTTTCTAACGTGCCCGCTTATGGACCGCACACCGTGGCAGAGTTTGCTTTTTCTTTGATTTTAAATCTCTCCAGAAACGTTATAAATGCGAACAACCACTTGCGAAATACGATGGATTTTAACTTTTATTCTTCTTTAAAAGGTTTTGATTTATTTGGTAAAACACTTGGTGTTGTTGGTACTGGGAAAATTGGTAAAAATGTTGTAAAGATAGCAAAAGGTTTCGGAATGAATGTCGTAGCTTATGACATATTTCCTGACGCAAAATTTGCCACGGAAAATAATTTTACCTATAAAAGTTTACTAGAGGTTCTTGGAGAATCTGATATTGTTACAATTCATACTCCGTATACTAAAGAAAATTACCACTTAATAAATAAAGAAAATATTTCTAAAATGAAAAAGGGCGTATACGTTGTAAACACGGCGCGCGGGGCCTTGATTGATACTGAAGCCTTAATCTGGGGAATCAATGAGGGAATCATCGCTGGTGCTGGTCTTGATGTTTTAGAGGGAGAAAGAGATTTAAAAATAGAAAATGAGATTGTAAGCTCTGGCGACTCCCCGCAAATAGATTATAAAATAATAGTTGAAGACCAGATTTTAATTGATATGCCACAGGTAATAGTTACTCCACACATCGCTTTTTATTCAAAAGAGGCTGAAGGAGAAATTATTAAAACAACGATAGAAAATATAAATGGATTTATTTTAGGAAATATGCAAAATTTAATCAAATAAGATATGCAACAAAGCTGGATTAAGAATTTTGAAGAATTGGCAACCACAGAAAATCGTAAAATCACATTAGAAATAATGGAATCGGGCTTGAGCGCTATTAACACAGAAAAAGTTATTGAGTCTTCTGTATCTCTAATTGGAAATATTTTAGTAATAGAAGGAAAAGAATTCAATTTAGCAAAATTTAGAAATATAAAAGTAGTTGGTTTCGGTAAGTCTTCTTGTGAGGCAGCTTTGGCGTTGGAAAAAATTTTAGGATCTAAAATAAACGAAGGAGCTGTTATAGGGCTCAATGTTACAACTTGTGAATATATTGAAACTTTTTCTGGTACTCACCCCAGGCCTTCTAAAATAAACACAGAAGCTAGCAAAAAGATATATGAAATAATAAAAAATTCTAAAGAGGATGATTTGATTATTGTTCTTATTTCCGGCGGAGGCTCGGCTTTATTGTGCTCTACAGATATTGAATGCGAACAAGGAATAAAGCTTTATGACGCATTTTTAAAATCTAATAAAACAATAGCGGAAATAAATACAGTTAGAAAACACCTTTCATTGTTGAAGGGTGGAGGTTTAGTTAAAATTGCTTATCCTGCGACCATTGTTGGTCTTATTTTTTCCGACATCCCGGGAGATGATTTTAAAAGTGTCGCTTCCGGTCCGACCTATAAAGATGAAACTACCATAGAAGACGCAAAAAAAATAATAACAGAAAACAATTTGGGAGATTTTAATTTATTAGAAACACCCAAAGAAGATAAGTATTTTGATAAAGTTCATAATTTTGTTTTAGTTTCAAATAAAACAGCGATAGAAGCAATGGCAAAAAAAGCACGAGAATTAAATTTATCCGCAAAAATAGTTTCAACAGAATTATATGACGAAGTTGATGTGGCGATTAAAAAAATATTTTCTGCAGGAGGTGACAATACTGTTGTTTTTGCTGCTGGTGAACCCCGTATTTTGGTTCCTAAAGATGGAGGAAGAGGAGGTAGAAATCTTCATCTTGGGCTTCTGGCCATAAAAAATAAAATGATTAATAAAAATGATTCTCAAAATTCTGTTTTTATATCATTTGCATCTGATGGCATGGACAATAGTGACGTCGCTGGTGCTGTGGTTGATAAAAATACAATAGAAAAAGCAGATAAATTACTCTTAAATGTTGATGATTATTTGAGTCGTTTTGATTCATATTCTTTCTTTCAAAAAATAGGAGGGATGATTATAACTGGTCCTACTGGCGCCAATGTTTCAGACCTTATGATTCTTTTGACAAAAAATGGAAAATAAAATTACTAAAATTTTGGCGGAAGAAATTAAAGATTCACGAGGAAATCCGACTATAAAAGTAACAGTTTTTTGCGGGGACAAATTCGGCAGTTTTGCTGTGCCCTCCGGGGCATCTACGGGCGCGCACGAGGCGCGTGTTTTGCCGGTTTCTGAAGCAATTAAAAATGTAAATAAGATTATTATGCCAGCTTTGGTTGGACAAAATGTTTTAAATCAGAAAGAAATAGATAAAATTATGATTGAACTAGACGGCACTTCCAATAAAGATAATCTAGGCGGTAATTCTATGATCGGTGTCAGTATTGCTTGCGTAAAAACGGCCGCCAAAATTTCTGGTAAAGAGGTTTTTGAATATTTGCGAACATTGGCTGAGATAAGGCCATCTAGAAAAATCCCATATCTTTATATGAATTTGATAAATGGTGGCAAACATGCAAAAAATGATTTAGTTTTTCAAGAATATCATATTGTTCCAGAGACGGAAGATGTGGGGGAAGCGGTAGAGATAGGAACAATAATACAAAATACTCTCAAAGAAATAATTTTAAAAGATTTAGGTGAAGAATCTGTGTTGTTAGGCGATGAAGGAGGTTTCGCGCCTCAAATAAGCGATATAAAAACTCCGATTTTTTATTTGCGAGAGGCGATAAAGCAAAATGATTTAGAAGGCAAGGCGCATCTCGCTCTCGACACTGCGGCCACTTCTTTTTATAAAAACGGAGTGTACAAGGTTGACGGCAAAGACGTTTCCAAAGAAGAACTCTCAAATATTTATAATTCTTTGATTCAAGAATTTAATTTATTTTCCATCGAAGATCCGTTCGAACAGGAAGATTTTGATAGTTTTAGAAAATTAAAAGAAGGTAACAGCGAATTAGTGATAGTTGGAGATGATTTAACTGTTACCAATAAAATTCTTCTTAAAGAAGCGATAGAAAAAAACAGCATCAATGCAATAATTATCAAACCAAATCAAATTGGCACATTAACGGAAACTTTAGAGACAATGAAATTGGCGAGAGAAAACAACATAGAACTCATTGTGAGCCACCGAAGCGGGGAAACAGATGATGATTTTATCGCCGATCTCGCTTTTGCTTTTGGCTGTTTCGGATTAAAAGCCGGCGCTCCCGCAAAACCGGAAAGAATGGTAAAATATAAAAGATTAATAGAAATTAGCAAAACATAATTATGGATTTTGTAAAATGGTTTAGCGAGGTGGGTATTGCGGATGTTCCTATCGTGGGAGGTAAAAATGCCGCGTTGGGAGAAATGTATTCCAATCTTGTGCCGCTTGGGGTGAATGTGCCGGACGGGTTCGCTCTGACGGCAGATGCATACAGGCATTTTTTTAAGCAAACAGGTCTAGACGAAAAGATAAAACAAACTCTCTCTGACCTTGATACGAAGGATATTCGCAATCTGCAAATTCGTGGGAAAAAAGTTCGCGAAGCGATTTTGAAAGAAATTCTACCGCAAGATTTGCAAGATGTAATCGCAAAATCATACGAAAAATTGGGAGAGAAATATGGTAAAAATAGCGACGTGGCGGTTCGTTCGTCCGCGACAGCCGAAGACCTTCCCGGCGCTTCTTTTGCCGGCCAGCAGGAGACTTATCTAAATGTGCATGGTATTGAGAATGTGCTCATCTCTACAAAAAAATGCATAGCTTCACTTTTTACCGACCGAGCTATTTCTTACCGCGCGGATAAGGGATTTTCGCATTTTGATGCCGCTCTTTCCGTCGGGATTCAAATAATGGTGCGTTCCGATCTTTCGTCTTCCGGCGTGGCATTTACCATAGACACAGAAACAGGTTTTGATAAAGTTGTTGTAATTAACGGCACATATGGCCTTGGTGAATTTATCGTGCAGGGAAAAGTTATTCCTGATGAATTTATAATTTTTAAACCAGCACTGGATAATCAGAGCAAGAATCCTATTATCGGCAAAAAAATTGGCAAAAAAAATATCAAGCTCATTTATGCCAAAGATGGAACGAAACAAGAAAAAGTTTCCTTGCTAGACCAGCAAAAATTTTCTCTTACCGACACGGAAGCTATAAAATTGGCAAAATGGTGTTATCAAATAGAAAAATACTTTTCCCAAAAGCACAATCGCTATCAGCCAATGGATATTGAGTGGGCGAAAGACGGAAAAACGAGCGAGCTTTTTATCGTGCAGGCGCGTCCCGAGACGGTTATTTCCGGAGAAGACAAAAATGTATTAAAAGAATATAAATTACAAAAAACAAGCAAGATATTAGTAAGCGGCATAGCTGTCGGGTCAAAAATCGGGGCAGGAAAAGTTCGTGTTTTGCACAGTGCAAAGAATATCAATGCCTTCAAAAAAGAAGAAGTGCTGGTAACCGAGATTACCGATCCGGACTGGGAGCCAATTATGAAAATCGCGAGTGCCATCGTGACAGACAAAGGGGGACGCACTTCTCACGCCGCTATTGTGTCCCGTGAGCTTGGTATTCCTTGCATTGTCGGGTCAAATAACGCGACTAAAGCGTTAAAAAACGGCAGGAGCGTGACTGTGGATGCTTCAGGGGGGCAAGTGGGTAATGTGTATGAGGGTATTATTCCGTTTGAGATAGAGGAACATCGTCTGGACAAAATACCCAAAATAGCGACAAAAATTATGCTAAATATCGGTTCTCCCGACGAAGCGTTTAAGAATTACCATCTTCCGGTGCAAGGAGTCGGCTTGGGAAGATTGGAATTCATTATCGCTTCGCATATTCGCCTGCATCCAAACGCGCTAATTGATTACAAAAAGCTGAAATCTGGTAAAAAAACTCCAGCAATTACAAAACTGCTTAAAGAGATAGATAGTTTAACTTATCAATATAAAGATAAAACTCAATTTTATGTGAACGAGCTGGCGTTAGGCATTGCAAAGATCGGCGCCGCTTTCTTTCCGGAAAAAGTTATCATTCGTTTTTCTGATTTCAAAACCAACGAATACCGCACTCTTATTGGCGGTGAATTATATGAACCGCATGAGGAGAATCCAATGCTCGGTTGGCGCGGGGCTTCGCGATATTATGATCCAAAATTCAAAACANGAAGATATGGGACTTTCAAATGTAATTCCAATGATTCCATTTTGTCGAACTCCAGAAGAGGGGAAACAGGTTATTGCAGTAATGAAAGAAAACGGTTTAGACAGGGAGGCAGATAAAGAACTTAAAATTTATGTAATGTGTGAAATTCCTTCAAACATTCTTCTCGCTGATGAATTTCTTGAAATTTTTGACGGTATGTCTATCGGGTCCAATGACCTGACCCAGCTTGTGATGGGGCTTGATCGTGATTCTGGAATTGTCACACATATTGCCAACGAAAATAATCCTTCAGTTAAAAAGCTCGTAGCCCAAATCATTCATAAATGTAAAGAAAAAGGGAAGTATATAGGTATTTGCGGCCAGGCGCCGTCCGATTATCCAGAATTTGCGCAATTCCTCGTGGATGAAGGCATAGAAAGTATGTCACTTAATCCTGATACTGTTATTAAGATTATAATGGCACTAGGGGAAAAGAAATAAATGAAAATGCGGAGGAGGGGGTCACGTAAACCCCCTCCGCGCTGATGCTTCAAACTTTCTAGGTCAGTAGATTGGCTCGCAGACCGAGCCATCGAAAACCAGGTGTTTCGCCCGCCTCGATAGATGGATTTTCCACCACTCGGCGGCAGGAAGGTTATTCCGCTCGAGTTCTTTGATTGCTACTGACGGTACCACAGCATAGCCCCCGGTTTCTTTTACCGGGTTGCCTGTAACTACCCCTGCCAAAGGGAAGTTGTTGGGAAGCCTTTCTGCGGGCAAGGTGAGCCCCACCCACTGTTTCCGGACCTCCAGGGGTGCTTCCCCCGGAGGCACTGCCAGTATTTTAATATTAACCATGTTTCACCTCCACTTGCATATTACTAAATATTGGTAAAAAGACAAGATAGAGTTTTTTTGTGCGGGATGGGGTAATCGAAACCCCGTCTAATCCTTGGGAAGGACTCATTCTACCACTAAACTAATCCCGCATTATTTTTTTCAAACTATCTGTGCAGACTTAGAAATACTCATTCTACCACTAAACTAATCCCGCAATTAGATAAAATATAGCTTTATTTTGTCTGCTTGACAAGCGTGCTATAATAAAGATATTAGAAATTAATTTTAAAAAACATTATGAAAAACGTAACAATTTATTCAACTCCGACTTGTCACTTTTGCCATATGGCGAAGGATTTTTTTACTGCGAACAGTATTCCTTTTACTGAATACAACGTAGCAAGCGACCTTGAAAAAAGAAAAGAAATGATAGAAAAAAGCGGCCAAATGGGCGTGCCGGTAATAGTAATTGATGGTGAGCTTACCGTAGGATTTGATAAGCCGAGAATTGTTGGTTTATTGGCTCTTTAGTTTTTGTCCTCGTAGTTCAATGGATAGAACGGCTCACTCCTAACGAGCTGATCCAGGTTCGACTCCCGGCGAGGACACATAAAAGCTACATTTGGAATTGGTATTTTTTAAAATTTATGCTAAATTATATTCATGGATCCCGTTAGAAATGACGTGATACATGTTCCTTAAAGTGTCGATTGTTTTAACATTATTAGCATTAATTTCTAACGGGATGGATCCTGAATCCAAAAAATTGCTAGAGGAGACTTATTCTTTAGCGGAGGAAAATAATAAAATGCTACGCGCCATAAGGCGCTCAATGCTTTGGTCACGTATTACGAGTACTTTATATTGGGTACTTATAATTGGTATTTCTGTCGGGGCTTTTTATTTTATTCAGCCATACTTGGAGCAATTGATGGGTGCTTATAGCGACGCAAAAAGCAACCTTGATAACATCGGTTCTTTGTTGAGAAAATTTCAAAATTAAAATTGCCTGGGTAGCTCAGTTAGTAGAGCATTCCCCTGAAGAGGGAAGGGTCGGCAGTGCGATCCTGCCCCCAGGCACAAAAACGAAGTTTTTGTGAGCCGGAGCGCGACGGCGCGAGGTGGGGTCGCGAGATTTTTTAGCAAAAAAATACTTGTGACCAAAAGTGTTTCTTAGATTGATTTGACCTCTTTTCTTTGTCCACCTTTTTGATTTTGATAGTGAGCAGACCGTGGCGCTCGGTTGCTTCAACTTCTTCCGGTTCCACTTCCGCGGGAAGCGATATGGTACGGGAAAATTTTCCCCAATAAAGCTCTTTGGCAAAATAATTATCTTCGTCAATCGTTCTGGATTCTTCGCGCTTGCCACGAATGGTAATCATGTCTCGAGAGACCGATAGTTCCAAATCTTCCGGCTTAACTCCGGCGACCATTGTCTGAATAATGATATCGGTCGGCGTTTGAAAAACATCAATGGATAATTCCGCCTCGTCGTTTTCTTCCTCAATCCAATTATTCCCGTTTTTTTTATCCCCCTTCACTCCTTTTAACAGGTAATCCTTTTTGGGTTCCCCGTGCTCTTCTTCCATGCCCATACTTCCGGTTAATCTCTCAAAAAAACTTCTTTTTTTATTTTCCATAAATTTTTTAGTTAATTAATATTAATAATTACTCGCTCATTCTTCTGACTTTTTCAAAAAGCAGCATAATAATAATTGTAACGACCCACAAGAACGCGAACACTTTCAAAAAATCATTTCCATTATTCTTTATTATAAAAAAATTAAAAACGCTATGCAAGGCGATGGCAACTAAAAAACCAATAAAAAGATACCATTTTTTCTTCCATTTTTCCATATAAAACGAAAGCCCCATGGCAATACCTATTGTTCCGCTTGAAACAGTGTGCAAAAGAGTGGAGCCGAGAAATCTAAGTTGTCCGAGCGAAGCAATGGCAACCAAACTCGTCGTTTCATTTGCGAAGAATGGTTTGATTAAAAAAAAAGCGTTTTCCAGCGCGGCAAAACCTAAAGCCGCGGTAATGAGATAAATCGGCCAATCTACCGGTTCATCTGCGTAGTTTGTTTTATAAAGAATGATTAAAACGGCCAGATATTTCAGTATCTCTTCCGCGCTGGCCCAGAGAATGAGCTCTATTCCCTGCGAGCCTACATAGGATTGTATTAATTTTTGAACTGGCAAAACGATTGCAACCGCCAGCATGCCCATAATAAATACGATAGCAAGCAATCCTTTGGGTTCGGGATTTTCCTCTTCTTTCATCCAAAACCACAGCCACAAAAAGGAAGGAATAATTCCGCCTAGAAATGCCAGAATTAAAATTTTTGGGTTACTTGCTAAGACGGCCATTTTTCAACCATTAGAAGACTTTTTTCTTTTAAAGGTAGCATCGACCAAATTTCTTCCGTGACAAACGGCATAAAAGGATGAAGAATCTTTAGACATTCAGCCCAAATTAAAGCTAAAGCAATTTTTCTCTCTTCCGCTTTCTTCCCTCCATTTTTTATAATTTTTTTGCTTTCTTCTATTATTTCATCAGCAAATCTATGCCAAACATATTGGTAAATTTTTTCCGAAGCCAAATGAAAACGATAGTTTTCCATATCCGCCGTTATCTCTTCCGCAATTTCATAAAACTCTTTTGTAAGTTTATTTTGAATACTGCTTTCAAAATCGTTTTCATCAACATTGTCCGAAATGAAACGGGTAATATTCCAGATTTTATTCGCAAAATTTTTATAACCTCTGATTTTATCCTCCGAAATTTTTGAATCCGTGCCCGGGGCCGTGCCGACAACAAGCGCCATACGCCCCGCATCGGCGCCGAACTTGTCCGCTATGTCAAGCGGGTCAATGCCGTTGTTTAAAGATTTGGACATCTTGCGTCCCTTAATGTCGCGGACGGTGCCGTGCAAAAATACCTTTCTAAAAGGTATTTCGCCCAGAGCGTATTGCGACATTAAAACCATTCTGGCCACCCAGAAGAAAAGTATTTCATATCCTGTTTCTAAAACATCTGTTGGATGGAATGTTTCCAAATCTTTTGTCTTTTCTGGCCAGCCAAGGGTAGAGAAAGTCCACAGACTGGAGGAAAACCATGTGTCCAAGGTATCTTCATCTTGTTTCCAATTATCGTTACCCGGAGTCTTCATTCCAACATAAATTTCTTCTTTACCAGCCGTGAGTGTGGTCGAACGATACCACACTGGTACTCGATGTCCGTACCAAATCTGACGTGAAATACACCAATCACGCAGGTTTTCTACCCAATGGAAATACGTTTTTGAAAAATAATCAGGAATAATCTTGATTTTTTCTTTTTCAAACGGTTCACGCATTAGATCTTTTAATGTTTTATTGTCGCGTTCTTTAATTGGTTTATTAACATCGATAAACCATTGGAGTTTTGGTAATGGTTCTATTATTCCACCAGTTCGTTCTGCGGTAGAGATATTTTGCTTCACCTCCTCCTCTTTTTCTAAAAGATTTTCACTGCGAAGCCAACTTACAATAATTTCTCGCGCTTCTGTAGTCTTTTTACCCAGTAAATTTTCTCCGCCGATAGACATTTTGGCGTATTCATTTATAACTTGAGGCCTAGGAAGACTATGTCTATCAGCCATTTCCCAGTCAATTATGGAGTGTGCCGGAGTGACGCCGAGCGCGCCGGTGCCGAATTCCGGATCCACTTCTTTATCGGCGATAATTTTTATATGCAAAGGCACTCCGCAAAATATCACATCATATTCTTTGCCGACAAACTGCTCATATCTCTTGTCATCAGGGTGAATTGCCACGGCCACATCTCCAATTTTTGTCTCAGGCCTGCTGGTTGAAATAGAAATAGGAAAGTCCTTGCTATATTTAAAAGTATAAAGTTTTGCATTGCGTTCTTCGTAGACTATCTCATCATCGGAGATTGTAGTTTGTCCTTTTGGATCCCAGTTCACAATTCTGTTTCCGCGGTAAATCAAGCCGTCATCATACATTTTTTTAAATATCGTGTTCACCGCCAAATTTCTTTTCTCATCTAGGGTAAAGGCCTCCCGAGACCAATCGCACGACGCACCCATTACTCTCATCTGGGATGTCATGATATTTTTGTTCTTTTCCACAAATTCATCAATTCGTTTCAATAGTTCCTCGCGACCCAAGTCATATCTGGATTTTCCCTCTTTTTTGTATATTTCCTTTTCAACTTTTGACTGAGTCGCTATAGCGGCGTGGTCGGTGCCGGGTAACCATAGAGTTTTGAAGCCCCGCATGCGTTTATAACGAATCATAATATCTTCAATCGTTAAAAAAAGCGCATGTCCCATGTGTAATGTTCCGGTAGCATTAGGCGGAGGCATCATTATGGTAAATGTTTCTTTTCTGTCGTCAGGCAGGTTGTCAGGATTAAAGAAGCCACTTTCTTCCCAGAGCTTATAGATTCTGTTTTCTGTTGTTTTAGGGTCATAGGGTTTCAGCAATTTCTCATCCATGCCTCAATAATATCATATTTACCCGTCCTCTGGCGAGGCTAAAGCCTCAAATTACCAACTGCTTTTACGCTATCCATTTCCGGGACTTTTTTTTTATTTTTTATATAATTTAAATACCCAGCAACGCCAATCATCAAGGAGTTGTCTCCAGTTAATTCTTTGGGCGGGAATAAAAGTTTTATTTTACTGCCGGCTTGCCCCGCCTTGGCGGTGGTTATTTTTTTGATTTCATTTTTCAGATGTTTGTTTGCCGAAACCCCTCCGGCGACGATAAGGGTTTTGATTTTATATTTTTCAATTGCCTTAGCCGTTTTGTGAACGAGGCATTCTATGGCGGCGTTTTCAAATTCGAGCGCTATTTGTGCTTTTGTTTTTTGGTCAAGTTTTTTTATTAAATTTATATCTCTAATTAAATAAAGAACTGCTGTTTTTAATCCAGAAAAAGAAAAATCAAAATTTTTACTATGCAACATCGGGCGGGGTAGGGAAATTTTAGCATGAGAAGAAGTAGAAGATTTTTTATGGTCTGGCTGGGAGAGGGACCCAGGGAACCGAGGACCTAAAAAATTTTCTACTTCTTTAAGGTGCTCGCGTTCTTTTTCTGCCAATTTAGAAATTTGTGGTCCGCCTGGATAGGGAAGACCTAACATTCGTGCGACTTTATCAAATGCTTCACCGACCGCATCATCTAAAGTTTCTCCGATGATTTTATAATCCATCCATTTTTTTATAAGAACCAATTCTGTGTGACCGCCGGACACCAGCAAAGAAAGAATCGGATATTTTATCTCCGGAATCTCAAATTTTTTTTTATCTTTTATAAAAACAGAAAATATATGTCCTTCCATGTGGTTCACGGACATGATGGGCACTTTCCATTGTTTTGATAATTCTTGCGCAAAAGTAATTCCTGTCCAAAGTGTTGGTTCCAGTCCGGGACCACAAGTTACAGTTATGAGATCAATAGGATTTTTTTCTTTTTCAAGTTCTGCTTCTTTAAGTGTTTTTTCTAAAATAATGGGCAAATTTTTTATATGTTCTCTTTTTGCCAACGCTGGGAAAACTCCGCCATGGGGGATATGAATACTAATCTGTGAAGATACATTGTTTGCTAAAACTTTAAAAGAAGCATTTGTCGCGCTCTCCCTTGCCCCGTCTGAATGGGCGGGGTGAACTTCCATTATGCTTATTCCCGTGTCGTCACAACTTGTTTCAATGCTCAAGATTTTCATAAAAGTATGGTTTTGGTGACCTAATTATACACTTTGCACGAACTTTTTTCGAACAAAATCCCGCACCCCGCCACAAAATGTCTGGGGTAAATGAGGCGGGGTGCTAAATGCGGACTCGCCCGCGCGGAAGATCCGCTATGTGAAAAAGTCAAGCATTTCGGTAAATGGTTTTGGCGAAATTCGGGTGGGGGCTTCCTTTCGCAAAAGAAATACAAAAATGGTAAAATCTTTCTATGAAAGATTTTGACTCTTGGAACAAGGAAAAGAAAAGTTTAGAGAATGTCGGTCACGACATTCTCGTTTTTCACGAGCGAGAAATTTGGTGGTGCTCAATCGGTATAAACCTTGGTGATGAACAAGACGGGAAGAATAAATTGTTTGAAAGGCCAGTGTTAATTTTGAAAAAGTTTAATAATAAAGTGGCTTGGGTTTTGCCGATGAGCACCAAACCGAAAGACGGAATCTATTATCATAATTTAGAACATGAGGGAAAAGTATTTACTGTTATTCTCTCTCAACTACGCTTAACAAGTGTTAAAAGATTCCGTCGATTCGTGAGAAAAATTTCTCCGCACCAGTTTGAGCTAATACAGAATAAATTGGTAAATTTCATAAAAAAGCCATAAAACGAACGAAGCCCCCTTGCGGGGGCTTCTCGGTTGGACTAATGTCCATTTGTATCTCTAGTATAGCAAGCGGTTGCCATAAGTCAAGCGAATATTTGAATACTAAAAAAGTGCTATAATGACAGCATGAAATCGGAAAATAAAATATGTCAAAATTGCAAAAAGGGATTTATTGTTGAACCGGATGATTTTGGATTTTATGAAAAAATTAAAGTTCCTCCACCAACTTTTTGTCCTGAATGTAGAATGCAGAGGCGTATGACTTGGCGTAATGAACGAACTTTACATAGAAACAAATGCGCTAAAAGTGGACAAAATGTAGTAAGTTGTTTTTCTAAAGATTCTCTGTTTACTGGATATATATATATTGGACCACATCCTTCTTATCGTGGTTCACGTATGCCAGAAAAATATTTAAATAAATTTAAATTATTATAAAATCAAATGACAAAATTGGATAAAATTATAAAATATAGCTGGTAGGTGCTGATAATAATTCCTTTTATTTTTGCCTTCGGGGTGTATGAAAATAATGATTACAAAATAAATAATGAGGAAGCAACTCAAGAAACACAAAACTACTCACAGCAGGAAATGAAGGAAGCTATTATTTATTTCAATCAATCTGAAGAGTTTGACAAAGCTTTATTATTAGCAAAAGAATATGTGTCGCTTTACCCTGAAGATACTGAAGGGTGGGTACACAGGGGATATGCTTATTTTAATCTAGGACAATGTGTGGAAGCATCTGCTGATTTGTATCATGGTTCAGTCAATGGCAACAAAGATGCTAGCGAATTTCTGGCTATGGTTGCAAATAGTGATATGTGTAAAGAAGCTACGAAACCTTAATTTATGAACAAACAAAAATATTTTCTTTACGCACGAAAATCAACGGAAGATGACGATAAGCAGGTCATGAGTATTGAAGCTCAACTTTTTGAGCTTCGTGAATTCGCGCGTAAAGAAAATCTTGAAATTTTACAAGAATTTCAAGAGTCGAAAAGCGCAAAGAAGCCCGGGCGAGAAGAATTTGCAAAAATGTTGGCGTTCGTGGAAACTTCAAAAGAACCGATAGGTATACTCGCTTGGCATAGAAAGTCTGACCGTCTAGCGAGAAATAGCATTGATGGGGGTCGCATCATTTATGCCGTAGACACTTCTAAAATTGTCTCTTTGCGTTTTCCAACATTTTGGTTTGAACCGACACCGCAGGGGCTGTTTATGCTTCAAGTGGCGTTCGGACAAAGCAAGTATTATTCTGATAATCCTTAGAGATTTCGCAGGATTTATAAATATGCTATATTAAAAATACACCAAAAAGAGCAATTTGCTAAGTTCGATAGTCGACGCAAGCCACATCGCAAGATGTGGTCTTTTTCGTATATGGGGGCTTTGTATGCTTCTCGTGCTAGCTCTAAAAGGTGACCCTACCGGGAATCGAACCCGGATTACCGGCTTGAAAAGCCGATGTCCTAACCGTTAGACGATAGGGCCATTAACTATCCTTAAAAATATATCATTTTTGGGCTTAAATGCAAAATAAAAAACACCAGAAAAGAAAAACGCCTCAATAACAACAAGGTCAAGCACTTGTTGTTAAATATAATCTTATTGCTTATAATTCTTTATTAAATGGACAAAAAACAGGAACTGGAAAATCTTAATAATAAATGGAGGGAGGAATGCGAATGCGAACTTAAAAAAACTGCGACGCAGGCAGTACCGGGGGTTGGGAATGAAGACGCGGAGATTGTTTTTATCGGGGAGGCGCCCGGTAAAAAAGAAGATGAAATGGGAGAGCCTTTTGTCGGAGCCGCCGGAAAATTTCTAAATGAAATGCTCGGGTTAATAAATTTAGAAAGAAATGATGTTTATATTACAAACATTGTAAAGTACCGCCCGCCGAACAATCGCGACCCTCTGCCAGAAGAAAAATCTGCCTGTCGAACATGGCTTTTGAAAGAGCTTAAAATAATCTCGCCCAAGCTTATCATTTTCCTTGGCCGTCACGCGATGAATAATTTTTTTCCGGATTTGCAAATTTCCGGCGCTCATGGCAAATTATTAATCAAGCCATTTAAGGATATGTCCACAAAATACTTTTTCCCTCTTTATCATCCGGCCGCGGCATTGTATGACGGCTCTATGCGCGAAGTTTTGATGGAAGATTTCAAAAAAATTCCAAAGGTCTTGAAAGAAATTGATAAACGACAAGCATAAGGTGCATTTAGAAAATATGTTTAAAAAAGAAAAAATTAAAATAATAATTCTAGCCGCCGGAAAAGGAAAACGGATGCAAAGCGATTTGCCGAAGGTTTTGTCTCCTCTTAAGGGGACGCATATGATAGGGCATCTTTTGGAAACCATAGGAAAAGTAACGAAAGAAAAACCAATAGCAATAATCGGACATCAAGCGGAACTTGTCAAAAAAGAACTTGGGGATTCTTGTTTCTACGTCTTACAAAAAAAACAGCTTGGAACAGGCCACGCGGTGATTTGCGCCCAAAATGCCTGCAAAAAAGCGAAACATCTTCTTGTTCTTTCGGGTGATCAACCATTTATTTCCGAAAAAACCTTAAAAAACCTGATTAAAAAACACCTGCATTCAAAAGCGAAAATAACTTTCGCCGCAACCAAAGTTCCAAATTTTGAAGATTGGCGAAAAGGCTTCAAAACTTTTGGAAGAATTTTGAGAAAAAACAAAAAAATAATAGGCATAAAAGAATACAAAGACGCCAATGAAAAAGAAAAAAATATCAAGGAGATTAATACTGGCTGTTATGTTTTTGACGCAAAATGGCTTTGGAAAAATTTAGGGAAAATAAAAAATAAAAATATCCAAAAAGAATATTACTTGACGGATTTGTTATGTCTTGCTTCAAATAAAAACGGCAAGGTGGAGACCGTCAAGATAAGGCCTCGTGAAGCGCTGGGAGCCAATACAAAAGAAGAACTTGAACTATTAGAGAAGCTGGTAGTATAATAAAAAAATGCAAAACCCTTTTCAAAACGCAATGGCGCAGTTGAGCAAGGCCGCTCAAATTAAAAATTTTGGTGATGAATTCATTACCCGCCTCCGCCAGCCCGACCGCGATATCAGAATTTCAATTCCCGTCAAAATGGACGACGGCTCTTTAAAAATCTTTGAGGGCTACAGAGTAGAATACAATAACGCTCTCGGGCCCTACAAAGGCGGAATCAGATACCATCCGGACACTGAAATAAATGAGGTGAAAGCGCTCGCTTTTTGGATGACGATAAAATGCGCCGTGGCAAATATCCCCATGGGTGGAGGCAAGGGCGGAATAACGGTTGACCCGAAAAAATTGTCCAAAGAAGAATTGGAACGCCTCTCGCGCGGATGGGTGCAAAAACTTTCTGATATATTGGGCCCGCGCAAAGATGTCCCTGCGCCGGATGTAAACACTACGCCAGAAATAATGGCTTGGATGACGGACGAATTTGAAAAAATTACCGGAGACAAAACACGAGCGACGTTTACCGGCAAGCCGATTGAAAACGGTGGCTCGGCGGGCCGAGGACCAGCAACAGGGCTTGGCGGTTTTTATGTTTTTGATTCATTACGCGCGCAGATTGGACTTCCAGAAAAATGCAAAGTAGTTGTTCAGGGTTTCGGCAATGTGGGAAGTAATGCAGCTCGTATTCTCGCAGAAAATAGCCATATAGTGATAGCAGTTTCTGATTCCAAAAGCGCCATATTAAAAGAAGATGGATTGGACTTGGCAAAAGTTGAAGCCCACAAGAAAAACACAGGCAGTTTGAGAAATTTTCCGGGAGCAAAAAATATTACTAACGAAGAATTGCTTGAACTCCCCTGCGACCTCCTGGTACCCGCGGCATTTGAAAATGTGATAACTAATGCGAACGTCTCAAAAATCAAGGCTAAGGCCATTCTAGAGCTTGCTAACGGCCCCATAACTCCGGAAGCCGATGAAATCTTATTCCGAAAAAATATACCGGTGATACCAGATGTTTTAGCCAATTCTGGCGGGGTAACTGTCTCCTATTTTGAATGGAAACAAAACCTCAAAAATGAGCATTGGACAGAAAAAGAGATCAACGCAAAACTTTTGCCTATGATGCAGGATGCCGCGCAAAAAATATTTGAAAAAGCCAAAGAAAATAAAATTTACCTCCGCATGGGCGCATTTATTTTGGCGCTTGAAAAAATTAAGGAAAAAATGCTATAAATAAAGGACGCGCGGTTAGCTCAGTTGGTAGAGCGTGTCTTTGACGTAGACAAGGTCATAGGTTCGAACCCTATACCGCGCACCAAATGAAACGATGTTTATTTTATACACTATATAACATATAATGTTAAATGAATATAGTTCACCCGTCCGTTTGATTATTTCAAAAAGGAGGAGCAAATGAACAAGAAAAAGGGCAATATACTGGCTTGCGTTCACGAGATGGGTGTTCATCTCGCGATGATGAAAGCAGCTACCAGGGAGCTACGTTCAGGTATCCTTGACGACCGTTTAAAGTTTCTTGGTGACAATCTCGATTTGGTTGGGAAAAAACTGCGGGAAGCCCTTGTGGCTGCAAAAATGGGCAATTCCTCGGTTGTACTCAAGGCTCTTTTTGATGAGGAGATAGAATTTAAGTGAAGTTGACCCGCTAAATTAACGATGCAAAGCTCGTTGAAAGCGGGTTTTGTATTGTTTAATTTCTTTTAAAATACTAGAAAATCCTGTTCTAATTCTGTATAATCAACTCACATGGAAAAACGATTTTTAAATGTTCACCCGGATGTGTTGAAATTGGGGGTAGTCAGTTTTTTGACTGATGTCAGTTCGGAATCCATTTTTTCGGTTTTTTCTATATTCTTTACCGTGGTGGTCGGCGCCTCTGCTTCGCTTTTGGGCTTGATTGAGGGTTTCGCGGATTTTTCCGCTTCTTCCCTGGATTATTTTGCCGGTTGGTTGTCGGACAAGACAGGGAAAAGAAAAAATCTTGCTTTAGCCGGCTATGGTTTTTCAACTTTGGCGAAAATATCATTACTGCTCGGAACTTCCGCTTTTTTTCTCGCTATATTCAGAATAATTGAACGCCTGGGCAAAAGCTTCCGCGGTCCGCCAAGGGATGCGTGGCTTTCAGCCGTGGCTGATTCCTCCACTCGTGGATATGTTTTTGGCTTGCATAAAGCTTTTGACAAAGGGGGAGCGATTCTTGGGCCGCTTATTGCGTATTTTTTGCTTCTTTATTTGGGCCAAAGTGAAAGCACATTTCGTTTGATTTTTACTATTGCTGTTGTTGGTGCGGTGGCAGCTGTTGTTGTTTTGTCGTTCATGAAGGATCGTCCGGGAATTTCACACGAGCGAGAAAACATATTTAAAGCCTGGGGAACCCTGAGCAATGGATTCAAGTTATTTCTTATCCCAGCTGGAATATTTTCTTTAGCGTATTTTAGTTTTGGTTTTCTTCTTCTCAAAGCATACCTCGTGGGTTTTGCGGTAAAGGACGTGGTTTTGCTTTACGCGCTATTTAATATTTCTTTTGTAATTTTCTCGGTACCTATTGGTAAATTAGGAGATTGGATTGGTAGAAAATATATCATTATTTTTGGATATTTATCTTATATCATAATGTCTTTAGGTTTTATTTTTGCAAAAGAAAAATGGGAAATAATTATTTTGTTTTTGTTATTTGGTATTTTTTACACGATTGATGAAGCTCAAGGAAAAGCGTTTATTTCTGACATAGAAACGGACAGGAGAGCAACGGCTATTGGTATGTATAATTTTGTAGTTGGGCTTATATATTTGCCGGCTTCAGTTATCGCAGGAGCATTATGGGTTTTTAATCCAGCTTACGCTTTTATTTTTGCCGCGATTGTAGCATTTATTGCAATGAGCGTTTTCATTTTTCTCCAGCCGAGAATTTTGCAGAAATAATCAATGTGTTCTAACATAAAAGCACGGAGGGTTGGCAGAATGGTAATGCACTGGTTTCGAAAACCAGCGGGAGCAATCCCTTACAGGTTCAAGTCCTGTACCCTCCGCCAAAATTGAAAATCGGAATTCAAATTTCCGCCAAAAATTGTGCTATACCAAATCTCCTCTCTGCATTCTACTGAATTTTTCAGAAAAATCGCTTAATTCATTAAATACAAAAACCCAGTAGATTCTCTCATACTGGAATGCGGGCGGGATTCGCTTCCGTTTCTTTCGGAAAAAATTTGGCGGCTACTACTGGCCGGTATCCCAAATCCTAGACACATTTTCTCTTCTAGCAGAGTAAAAGACTTTATTTTTATACTTTTTGTTCTTCATATACTCTTTTGAGTAAAGGGAAATCTTTTTCTAGTTCGTTTAGAATAAATTCCTTTTCTTTCTTTGGAAGAGAAGAATATATGATAATTTCTTTGAAATGATTAATATATATAGCAATTTCTTCTATATTTTGAATATGGAGTAACGCAAGTTTAAGCATACGAAGTATACATCCCTCGCGAGTTGCACACACAAGAGCGAGATTTTCTTGAGGTAAATAATCAAGCTTTGGGTTATATATTTTCCAATTATAGTTTTCATCTAATTCTTTGGGGCCAAAAAAATCAACAAAGTATAGGTTGCCATTGGTGTCCAAAATGAGATTTGCAAGTTTTAAGTCTATTCCATAGGGAAGTTGCGAAAAAGATTGCCCAAAGTATATTTTTTGTTCTAAATTTTGATGAGCTTCGTTAGTTAATGTATATATTATTTTTTGTATGACTGCCAGTTTCTCAAAACGGGCCGTTTCAGGATCCTTGAACATTCGTTCAGCATCCGCGGCATTTACAAGTTCCTCGTAGGAAAAGATAACGTTTTCATCTTTGATTGAAATTGCTTCGGAATAAAATATATTTGGAACATCCCAACCATACTTTTTTAAAATTTCTCGATAGGGCAACAGTCTTAGGCACAGAGATTTGGCCTCCTTTATAGTTAATTGTTTTTTAACCCCACATCTTTTCCAGACAACTCTTGTGGCAGCATTGTCTTTAATTATTTCCAACGCGCTTACTCTGGATTGTCTTCCTTCACTGAATATCATTGGTGGTATTTCAAAATTAATACCAGGGTTATTTTTTATGAATGCCAGCTTTTCTTCTTCGCGGATATCATTTCTTTCTAATTGGACGTGTAACTTATATTCTTGCTTCATTATTTTGTATGCATCGCTAAATATATATCCTCTAGTGCTCGAACTGCGTCACCGGCGGCGATGTTATTTTGATGATATAGAACATTGGTGCAATCACCCGCCGCCCAAATGCCCGGGACTTTTGTTTTCTGAGACCATGCATCAATTTCTATTCTTCCTATTTTATCAAGGGGGATTAGTTCCTTCACAAAATTAGTATTTGGAATTTGCCCGATTTCTACAAAAATACCCGCGACTTTCAATATTTTTTCTTCCCCAGTATTTTTATCCTTGTAAACCAATCCGTCCACGAATTTATCTCCCAGTATCTCCAAAATTTCCACATTTTTGATGGCTGACATTTTTGGGTTTTTTAGCACTTCTTCAACCGTGATTTCATCCGCGCGAAAAGTATCGCTTCGGTTTAGAAGCGTGACAGACTTGCAATAAGCGAGGAGTTGGGCGGCCGTTTCAAAAGCGGCATTGCCTCCGCCGATAACAGCCACATCCATATCGGTAAAAAGGGGGCCATCGCAGGTGGCGCAATAGGTGAGGCCTTTATGTTCAAGCTTGTCTGCATTTTTAGCCGTGAGTTTTCTGTGTCCGCTACCGCTGGCGATTAAAATTGTTTTGGTCAGGAATTCTTTTCCAGATTCTGTCTTTATGGAAAATTCTTTGCCAGTTTTCAATATAGTATTTACTTTTTCTCCTTCTTTAACTTCCAAACTATCGCCAGTGTTTGCTAGCACATGCTCTTTAAAATTTTTAGCAAGCTCATTGCCGGAAATTGAAGAAGTTCCAATCCAATTATAAATTTTCTCTGAAACTACGCTTTGTCCGCCCCATTCGGAAGTTATGAAAAGCGTTTTTAATCTTTTGCGGGCGGCATAAATAGCCGCCGCGCTGCCAGCCGGCCCGCCCCCGATAATTATTAAATCGTATGTCATATATTTATATTATACACCAAGGGTCAAGCTTTTGACAAAAATAATTTTTAGATATATAGTTTTATCCAGAAGGAGGTGTCACAATGGAAAAATTTCCGGTTCCCCCTGTTCTTCCCAGCCTAAGGCTGGTCATTCCATTGTCAGAAGAGACCGATTTATCGGCAGGGGAAGCAATCCCTAACGAAGAGCCGGCGATTTTTAAAAGAATTGAAAATTTGCTCAACGGGAAAAGATATAGTTCTTTGCGTTACTGCTGTGGCGGAAGGGGATCAAAGGCCCGAAAAAAAACGGGGGAAAAGCACAATCGTCAAAGGCCTCGCGGGAAACCGTGAGGCCTGATTTTTTTAACTTATTTTTTATTGCGCCTCAAAAAAGCTGGGACGGCGCTCCAGTCGTCGCCGTCGTCCTCTATAATTTCTTCTTTTACTTCTTTCTTTTCCGTCTTTTTTACAAAATCATTGTTGCTTATGTTGCCGTTTTGGAAACTATTGTGTATCTCTTTTTTTGCCGTGGCCGGATTTTCGTCTTTTAAGAGCTGACTTACAATTGTTCCGCTAAAGAGATTTTTGCGAGGCATATCGGCAGGAAAGCTGGTGGCGATAACCGTAACTTTTATTTCTCCCTTTTTTAATTTTTCATCGCGGATTGTGCCGAAAATTACCTTCGCGTCTTTATCAATTGACTCGGTAATTATTTTTGCCGCTTCCTGAATTTCATTAATAGTCAAATCGTCTCCGCCGGAAATAGCGAAAAGCACTCCTTTGGCGCCGTGGATAGAGACTTCAAGGAGTGGCGAATTGATGGCGGATAGAGCTGCTTTTTCCGCGCGTTTTTCGCCGGAAGCGCCGCCAATGCCCATTAACGCCGAACCGGCATTGGCCATAACCGCTTTAATATCCGCGAAATCAACATTTATGATGCCGGGAGTGGTAATTAAGTCGGAAATGCCTTCTACCGCTTGGCGCAGTATGTCGTCGCACTTGGCGAAAGCGTCTTTAAAATTGGTGTTTTGTTCAGCCAATTGAAGCAATTTGTCATTAGGAACTATAATTATGGCGTCCACTTCTTTTGCCAAATCCTCAATGCCTTTTTCCGCGATTTTCATTCGGTGATTGCCCTCAAAAAAGAAAGGTTTTGTCGTCACAGCCACGGTAAGAATGCCCTGCTCTTTCGCTGCTCTAGCGACAATCGGCGCCGCGCCGGTGCCGGTGCCTCCGCCCATTCCGCAGGCCAGGAAAATCATATCCGCTCCTTTAACGACATCTTGAATTTCAGATTTTGTTTCTTCGGCGGCTTTTTTCCCGATCTCCGGATCCATGCCTGCGCCGAGGCCTTTAGTCAAATTTTTTCCGATGTGAATTTTTTTCTCCGCCAGCGAGTGATGCAAGTCTTGCGTATCGGTATTCATGCAGATAAAAGAGACGCCTTTAACTTTTGAATTTATCATATGGTTCACGGCGTTTTTTCCAGACCCTCCGATTCCGATAACCATAATGCGGGCGAAACTCTGTATCTCTTGGTTTATTTTTGGCATAATAATACATTACCATCTAAATAAAAAAAAGCAAATTTTTTGCTTTTTCTAAAATCTAACGTCTAAAACCCAACTTACGGCATTAGCTGTTTTAAGCTTGACTTGAGCGTGTTTTTCAGCTCTTTTAAAATCTTTTTAAAAGAGCTGCCAGAATAACCTCCGCTATCTTTTCCGGAAGTTAAAAGGCCTAAGGCGGCGAAATAAGACGGGTCGCGAAGTTTGGTTTTGACATTGCCGAAGATTTCAGTAGACCCGATAGCAGAGGGAAGTTTTAGAACAGATTTTGATAATTCCGCCAAGCCGGGAGTATTCGCGCCGCCGCCCACAAATACCATGCCCGCCGGCAAAAGTTCTGCCCTTTTTATTTTTTTCAAATTATTTTCTATTGATTCAAAAATATCGCAGAGACGCGCTTCAATAATTTCATCCAGTTTTTTCTTTGAAAATTCTTCGGCAACATTTCCAAGCTTTAATTCTTCCGCTTTTTCTAACGGGATTTTGAATCCAAGAGCAATGTCATTGGTAATATCTGAAGAGCCGATGGAAAAAGTGTGAACGGACATTAATAATCCATTCTCAAAAACCGAAAGAGAGGTCGTCTGGTCGCCTATATTAACTAGGGCCACCCCGACAATTTTTTGTTTTTCGGATAAAACAACACCGCTCTCGGCGATTGGGGCGGCGATGACGTCTATTATTTCCATACCGGCTTCCGCGATAACTTCGAGCAAATCTTCCAAATGCACGATAGAATAAGTGACAAAAAAAGCTTTAGCTTCAAGCTTGGTTCCGCGCAGGCTCTCCAGCCGGCCCAAAACCTCTTTTCCATCGAGCCGGAAGGAGACAGGATACATATGAATTATTTTTTTATTACCGACGCTTAAATTATCTTCGCAATCTTGCAACGCCTTGTTTATATCTAAATTTGTCACTTCGCCGTCAGCTTTGGAAATAATCGCCTCGCCAGAGCTTATTTCTCCGCGCAGAGATGCGCCGGAAAGCGAAACGAAACCGCGTTTTATTTTTAGACCTGAAGATTTTTCCGCCATTTGAATAGCCGCTCTTACTGAGCTTGCAACTTGGGTCGGATTGACAACATAGCCATGCCGAAGGCCCTCCGTAGCACTTTCACCGACGCCAATAACTCTAAGATTTGTTTCTCCCTTTAGAAATTCTCCGACCACGACTCGCGTCCTGGACGATCCCACATCTATTCCGACAGAAATATTTTTGATCATACCTTTTTTCCGCTTCCTCCATTCTACTACTATGTTCCATTCCTTTCAAATGAAGCATTCCGTGGATAACTAAAAAGCCCAAAAATCGCTCAAGATTTTTGTTGAATTTTTTGGCTTCTCGTCTTGCGACAGCGGGACAAAGTATAATTTCGCCACTCTGCTTGGTTAAAGCGAAAGACAGAATGTTCGTCGGTTTATCTTTATGTCTATATTTTTTATTTAACTCTCTAGATTTTTTTTCCGATACCGGGGCGATTGAAAGTTCATACTCTCTGCCTAGGATAGAGTTTTTCTATTTCCTTTCTTCGGGTCATCCTTTTGAGCGCACTTTTTTTGACCTTGAGTTTTGATTCCTTCCGGATATTATAACGGGCGCTTTTGACCTTGCGGATGATTCCGGACTCCTGGATGCGGCGTGAAAAACGGCGCAAAACACTTGCATTGTTTTCGTTCGGATTTTTCTTGATTTCTATTACTGTTTTTGCCATATAACCCTAAGATTATCATAAAAAAGATTTTTAGCAAGTTTTTTATGGGCTTTTTACGTTTTTATTGACTTTTTTATGAAAAAATATAATATGCATATATGATAGAAGATTATATAACTGAAGAAAAAAAAGAAGCTCTTCTGACCGAACTGAAACGCTTGAAAGGTCCGGAAAGAAAAGAAATTTTGGAGAATTTGGAGTACGCCAAATCGTTGGGTGACTTGTCGGAAAATGCGGAATATCATCAAGCTCGCGAAGAGCAAGGCAAACTGGAGGAGCGTATCGCTAAAATAGAAAAAATCTTGCAATCTTCGCGCATCGCAAAGGGTGGCGGGGGAGAGCTTATTGAAATTGGCTCTAAGGTGCTTGTGCAAAAGAAGGGCTCCAAAGAACAGAGAAATTATGTTATAGTGGGATCTGAAGAAGCGGATATGGTCAAAGGAAAAATTTCAAACCGTTCACCTATCGGTCTCGCGCTTTTTGGCAAAAAGAAAGGTGATAACGTTTCTTTCAAAACTCCGAATGGATTGGTTGATTACAAAATAATAAGCGTTTCCTAAACAAATTAATAATGTCTTCAATTGATGAAATTAGGGACATCCGAATAAGAAAACTAAAACTCTTAAAGGATAAGGGAATAAACCCGTATCCCGCAGATTCAAAAAAAGAAATAACTCTGAAGCATGCCGCAGATAATTTTGAAGATCTGGAAAATAAAAAAGAAGCAAAGTGGATTGCCGGCAGAGTTATGTCTATTCGCGGGCAGGGCGCGATTGTTTTTTTTACCCTAAATGACGGAACAGGAACTTTTCAAGGTTTGCTCAAAAAAGATATTTTGAGCGATGAAAAATTCGATTTTTGGAACGAAGTAGTTGATATTGGGGACTTTGTAGAGGGACAAGGGACTTTTTTTAAAACCAATAGGGGAGAAAAAACAATAGAAATAAGAGATTGGCGAATGTTGTCTAAGAGCTTACGTCCGCTTCCGGAAAAGTGGCACGGTCTCGTGGATGCCGAAGAGCGATTTCGAAAACGATACCTAGATATTTTGATGGATCCCGAAATCAAAGAAATTTTTGAAAAGAAAGAAAAATTTTGGAAAACCACTAGAAATTTTTTAAAAGACAAAGAATTTTTGGAAGTGGAAACACCAACTCTTGAGGTGACAACTGGCGGAGCGGAAGCCAGACCGTTTAAAACTCATCATAATGATTTTGATATTGATGTTTTTCTGCGAATTTCCGTGGGGGAGCTTTGGCAGAAAAGATTGATGGCGGCCGGTTTTCCCAGAACTTTTGAGATAGGCAAAATTTATAGAAATGAGGGCGGAAGCGTCGAACATCTGCAAGAATTTACCAATATGGAATTTTACGCTTCTTATATGAATATAGAAGAAGGAAAAAAATTTGTTAGAGATTTATACATAAAAATAGCCAAAGAAGTTTTCGGAAAAACGAAATTTGAAACGAGAGGACATAAATTTGATTTGGCGGGCGACTGGGCCGAGATAGACTATGCGGAAGAAGTAAAAAAGCAGACCGGTATTGATGTCTTGGAAGATTCGGAAGAGAAAATGGAACAGGCGCTTAAAAAGTTGGGCGTAGAATTTGCCGGTAAAAACAAAGAAAGAATGACTGACTCACTTTGGAAGTATTGTCGGAAAAATATTTCCGGTCCGGCATATCTTATAAATCATCCGAAATTAGTTGCCCCGCTTTCTAAGGAAAATGAGAAAGATAATCGCAAGACCGAAATGTTCCAAGTTATTATCGCTGGAAGCGAAATCGGCAGAGCCCACGCGGAGCTCAATGACCCGCTTGAACAAGAAGCGCGTTTTGAAACCCAAAAGAAATTGATCGAAAAAGGGGACGAGGAGGCGATGATGCCGGACTCGGAATTCGTAGAGATGCTTGAATACGGCATGCCGCCGTGTTTCGGCTTCGGCTTCGGCGAACGCTTTTTTGCTTTTCTTATAGATAAACCTATTCGCGAAACACAGCTTTTTCCGCTGATGCGTCCGATTAAATAAAAAAACTCCAGAAATAGCGATGCCCCAGCCAAAGCTGGGGCATTTATACCACCGACGTAAACTCTCGAATTTGGGTGGCGAGAGATTATCGTCATTGTTTTTGATGACCATTAACACTCCTATGACTAGGAGCAAATACATGACGATATCGAAAGTGTCCACTAAGACCTCCCTTACTCGTCAAAAAAATAAAGAGTTATCACGATTAGTCCAACCAGCGTGTTGATGACAACAGAGAGGATACCTGCCCTGATTTTTTTCAGCACGGAAAGCCCTCCTTTCCTTTCTAGGTGACCAACTCAAAGCAGAACCCCGCTGCGGTAAGTTTTTGGGGATCCCTCTTTTCTTTCCATCCGGGAATGTATAAAACCTCTGGACGAGGGTCTGTCCCGTTTGGGAAGACAAACTTACCCAGAACAGTTGCTACGTCCTTGACGCTTGTTTTCGGGGGCCAATACGAAATACTAATCTTTGCCCCCTTTCGTCCCTTTTTTCTTTCCATGGAACACCTCCTTCCAATAAAAAATATGGCATATTTTGCAAAAATAGTAAAGATTTAAAACTCTCCCAAAACGAAAACGACCCCAAGAGCGTAAAGCAACGGGGTGTTTTTATGTTGGCGTTTTTAGGCGCCGATTTTTATGCAGAGAACAGAAAGAACAATTTCGTTGAGAACCCCGACCAGCTTTGTCGAAAGGCTGTTTGCCCTATCGGTCGCCGGTCGGGGTTCCCCTGCGGGGCTCTCCCAGTTGAGAGACATGCCCAGTATATATTTCTCGTAAAAAATGTCAATAAGTTATCCACAGGCGGGGCTTGGCATTATTTTTAGGCGTGGTTTATAATGTTAATCAAGTGGGAAAAAGTGGGAAAGATGTTAATAACTAATTTTTTCGAAATTTATGTTGATCGGCGAATACATACATACCATAGATGAAAAAAATCGCATTTCGATGCCCTCAAAATTTCGAAAAGAGATGGGCAAAAAAATTATTATTACTCCCGGATTAGATTCATGCTTGTTCATTTTTACAATCAAAGAATGGGAAAAAGTAAGCAAGAGGCTTGCTGATAGTAGCACCGACCTTTCTTTTTTAAAAGCAGATCAAAGAAGTTTTAATCGATACATGTTTGGACGGGCGGCGGAAGTGGAAATTGATTCCATCGGCAGAATATTAATCCCAGATTTTTTGAAAGACAGAATCAGGCTCAAAGACAAAGCGGCGATAATCGGAGTGGAAGACAGGGTGGAAATCTGGAATGACAAAATTTGGTCGCAGAATCAGGCAGTCGTGGAAAAGCAGGCGGGAGAGTTAGCAGAAAAGCTTGGTAATGAGAAGACCAAATAAGATGGACAGTATTCACAGGACAGTTCTTTTAAATGAAACAATAGACGGTTTGCTTGTCTCGCAGAAAGTAGGGGATGAGAAGCTTGTGATTCTGGATTGCACATTCGGCGGAGGCGGGCACAGCGCGGAAATTCTGAAGAAATTTCCAAAAGCGAAAATAATCGCGCTTGACGAGGATAAAAGTGCGTGGAGAGAAAATGATGTTCGGATTTTCTTTCACAATGAAAATTTTTCCAATCTGGATAAAATCCTGAAAAACGAAAAAGTTGACGGCGTAATTTTTGACCTCGGCTTGAGTTCCGACCAGTTGGAGAATTCCGGAAGAGGATTTTCTTTTATGAAAGATGAACCGCTTTTAATGACGATGAAAGAAAATCCTTCTCTGGAAGATGTTACCGCAGAAGATATCGTAAATACTTGGAGTGAAGAAAATTTAGCAGATATTATTTACGGTTATGGGGAAGAGAAGTATTCAAGAAGAATAGCGCGGAGAATAGCGAAGGCTCGGAAAAAGGCAAAAATTAAAACCACTTTTGATTTAGTAAAGATAATAGAAAAGGCAGTGCCGGAAGCATATAAAAGGGGAAAAATTCATTTTGCCACCAGAACGTTTCAAGCATTACGAATAGCGGTTAATGACGAGCTTAGGGTTTTGCAGACAGGTTTAGAGAAAGGATTTAACGCGCTGAAAGCAGGCGGAAGAATGGCGGTGATTTCTTTTCATAGTTTGGAAGATAGGATAGTTAAAAAATTTTATAAAGAAAAAGAGAAAGAAGGCAGAGTGATATTAATAAACAAAAAACCAATCATAGCAAGTCAGGAAGAAATAAAAAATAATCCGCGAGCGAGAAGCGCAAAATTAAGAATTTTTAAAAAAATATGAGACAAGCGACATTACAACTCAAGACACGCATCCAGAACGTCAATATTATGAATAATAATATTGAAATCAGGAAAATTATTTTAAATACAATGTTTTTTGCTTTGTCCGGGCTGGCGCTTTTATACGTTCTAATTTTAGGAAACATAGTTTTTGATATTGTGCAAAGAAAAGCTCTGGAAAAAGAAATGCTCGCTCTTTCAAACAAAGTGGGGGATTTGGAACTTTCTTATTTGTCCATTTCAAACAGCGTTGACATGGTGCTTTCCTCTTCCATGGGATTCAAAGAAACAAAAGCGGCCTTTGCAACCCGTAAATCCCTCGGCTATGGCGCTACGGGCGAAGCCCTCGGTAGCTTTAAAATTGCTAAAAATGAAATCTAGTTTTCTTTTCAGATCCAGAGTAATTATTTTTTGCGCCATAGTTTTTGCCATAGTGCTTTTAGGAAAGCTTTTTTTGGTGCAAATTGTGCATAGAAATTATTATTCAAACGAAGCCGACCGCAACTACATAACGCCCTCCGCCAATATTTATGAGCGCGGGGTCATTTATTTTGAGCGCAAAGATGGGGGACTTGTTTCGGCCGCCACGCAGACTTCCGGTTTTAAAATGGCCATTAATGCCGGCAAGATTATCGATGCGGAAAACACTTATCAAAAGTTATCAAAAATTATAGCCATAGATTATGACAATTTTATAAAAAAAGCGGAGCAAAAAAACGATCCCTATGAAGAAATAGCCAATCGTCTTTCCAAAGAGCAGGCTGACACTATTTCCGGATTAAAAATTCCCGGCGTAAGCATTTTTAAAGAGAAGTGGCGCTTTTATCCCGGCAGGAATTTGGCTTCGCATGTCTTAGGTTTCGTGGGATATCGGGGAGATGAATTGGGCGGGCGATATGGGCTGGAAAGGCAATATAACCCTCTTCTTACCCGCAACACAGACAACCCTTATATTAATTTTTTTGCGGAAGTTTTTTCCAATATGCGCAAAACTTTATTTGAAAAAGAAATGCCGGAAGGGGACATCATAACGACCATTGAGCCGCAAGTTCAGGGTTTTTTAGAGAAAAAATTAACTGAAGTAAAGGATAAATACCAGATTGATTCCATCGGCGGAATAATCATGAACCCGCAAGACGGATCTATTTATGCGATGGGAGCGAAACCGGATTTTAACCCCAACAATTTTTCACAAGTAAAAATAATTTCAGTTTTTTCAAACCCGTTGGTAGAAAATGTTTTAGAATTCGGGTCGGTGGTAAAGCCCTTGATTATGGCGGCCGCCCTGGACGCGGGAGTTGTCACAGCCGATACGGCCTATGATGACAAGGGATCCGTAATAGTTGAAAAACATGAAATATTCAATTTTGACAAAAAAGCCAGAGGACCCGGTATGAGCATGCAGGAAGTTTTAAGCCAGTCGCTCAATACCGGTATGGTATTTGTGGAGCAGAAGCTGGGCAGGATAAAATTGCGCGATTATCTGCTCTCGTTTGGCATTAAAGATAAAACCGGAATTGATTTGCCGAATGAAACCGGCGGATTGGTTTCGGGCATATTAAAAAGTCCCCGGGAAATTGAATATGCCAACGCCGCTTTCGGCCAGGGAATCGCCCTTACTCCCGTTGGACTGGTGCGGGCGCTGGCCTCGCTCGGCAACGGCGGGAATTTAGTTGTCCCGCACGTTGTCAAGGAAATAAAATACAGTAGCGGCGCTTCCGAAAAAATGGCATATCCCATTACGCCCGCGAAAATCACCCAAACGGCCTCGCAAGAAATAACCAGAATGCTGGTAGCCGTGATGGACAAGGGAATTGGTGGAGGACAGAAAAAATTGGAACATTTCAGCATCGCGGCAAAAACCGGCACGGCGCAAGTTGCGGATAATATCACCGGAGGATATTATGAAGACAGGCATACGCATTCTTTTTTCGGTTATTTTCCAGCCTATGACCCGAAGTTTATAATTTTTCTTTATGCCGTGAATCCCAAGGGCGTACCTTATGCCGCAACGACATGGACCGATCCATTTTTGGATATCGCCAAATTTTTATTAAATTATTATAACGTTCCGCCGGACAGATAACCTCCGCCTTTCCCAAAAGGGAGGAGAAATTATGAAAACAACTTTCAAAAAAGTCATTGCTTATATTTTGAGAATAGAGTCGCAATTTGTTCTTTGGAAGTATAAACCAAAGATTATCGCTATTACTGGGTCAGTCGGTAAGACCTCCACTAAGGACGCAGTTTACGCCGTACTTTCTAAAATAGCGCATATTCGCAAAAGCGAGAAAAGTTTTAACAGCGAAATAGGTCTGCCCCTTACTATTTTAGGATGTCCCAACGGCTGGAATAATCCCGTTATTTGGCTCGCAAACGTATTCAAAGGCTTGTGGCTTTTTCTTTGGCCTCATAAATATCCGGAATGGCTTGTGCTGGAAGTGGGCGTGGGAAAGCAAGGCGATATGAAAAAAACCGCTTCTTGGCTTAAAACAGACGCGGTGATCATTACTGCCATAGGAGAAACTCCGGTCCATATTGAATTTTTTGATTCGCGAAAGCATTTGATTGAAGAAAAAAGCCAGCTTATAAAAACCCTGAAACAGGACGGCCTTTTGGTATTAAATACTGACGATAAGGCGGTGCTTGAAATGAAAGCGAAAAGCAAGCATCGCTCCATTACTTTCGGGTTTAACGAGGGTGCGGATGTTTTGGGTTCGGGCGATGCTATTTTTTATGGCGATAACGGCGAGCCAGAGGGAATAATTTTTAGGGCGGACGAAGGAGGCAACAGTCTGCCGGTCGTCATTGAAGGGGTGTTTGGGCGAAATCATGTGTATGCGTCTCTTGCGGCCCTGGCCCTTTCCTCCGGCTTGAAATTGAACATGGTAACAGCGATAAATTCGCTTAAAAATTATGATGTTCCGCCGGGGCGAATGCGACTTTTGAAAGGGATAAAGGATTCTCTTATTATTGATGATACATACAATTCTTCTCCTCTTGCTTGCGAATCCGCGCTCAAAACTTTAGGTGAAATAAAATGTAAAGACAAAGAAGGCAAAAAAATTGCCGTTTTGGGCGATATGCTGGAACTTGGCCGGCATACTACTGAAGCTCACAAAAATATCGGGAAAATTGCAAAAGAAAATGCAGATATACTTATTGTCGTGGGTCCTAGGGCGAAAGCGATTAAAGAAGGCGCCATAGAAGCGGGTATGGGTTTAGAAAGTATTTTTGAATTTTTGAATTCATACGAAGCCGGAGATTTTATAAAAACTTTTTTACAGAAAAACGATATTGTTTTAATTAAAGGTTCGCAGGGGATGCGCATGGAGCGCGTTGTTGAAAAAATTCTTTTGGACCAAGAAAATAAAAAGAAACTATTGGTTCGCCAAGACGACGAGTGGAAAAAGAAGCAGTGAAAGTACATCACTTTTGGACGGCCGTCTGAAAGTGGTATTTTTATATTTCTCCGATAATTTTTGCCATCCATTTTTCAACTTTTTCTATTATCGGAAATAAGCGCGGGTATTTTTCTGTATGCTTATTTATCCAGGAGCGAACTGGGGGAAAACAAAAAGATATAAGAAAAAGGCCAATAAATAAAAAAATAATTCCCTGCAAAAAGGGGAGAAACAAACCAATTAATCCAAATATTATAAAAATAATTCCAATACTTAAAATAAGAATTTTTTTCGCTTTCTTTTTCATAACGAAAGTATAACTTTAATAATATTTTTAAACTAATTTTTTGATTGACACAGACTCTTCACGGGTGTTATAATACACAAGGAACTCTCTCACGCACAAGCTGCACACTTTCCTCTTTTCGTCGTCTTTACGATACCATGCCAAAAAGGAGAAACCAATGTGGGTAACAGTAAAGAAAGCAGAAGCATTAAAAGGCGGAACAGTAGAAATTATTTTTCCAAAAAAGTCTTGCCTTTTTTTGGGCAACGTGGGGGAAATTAAAGTTAGTCCGGACGGCGAATTTCAGGCTGAAATCACTCTTTCCGAACATGTTCAGTTCAAGGGAGAGAGGGAGGATTTTAGTCCGATTTCGTCGGAGTACATAATGGGTCGTCAGTTTAAACAACTGATTGACCTTAACATCTACTCCGCTAACAACATAGGTCCGGATTCGAATCAAGAGGGTGGGGGAGACAGACTTTGTCTCAGTTCGCCCGACAAAAGCCAAATCATTATTTTCCATCCGGCCAATGATGCCAGGATGGAGGAATGCACATTTACACATCCCCGCTCCCAAAACAGGTGAGCGGGGTTTTTGCGTGTGGTTTTCATTTGTGACTCTACTGGGAATCGCACCCAGATTTGAAGCTTGAGAAGCTTCCGTCCTGACTATTAGACGATAGAGCCAATTTCGCATCGTGCTATAATATAAAATACCATTTTTTGTAATAAAAACAATAGCTTATTCGTCATTAAAATGAACGCCAAAGAAGAAAAAGAAAAATCGTTCGTTGAACTTTATGATACTCACGCAGACGCTATTTTTCGTTTTTGCTTTTTTAAAACAGGGGATAGGGAAATAGCCAAGGATTTGACGCAAGACACTTTTATAAAAGTGTTCAATTATCTGGCGAAAAAAGAAGTGCAAAACGCCAAGAGTTTTATTTACACAACGGCGAAAAATACCGTTATTGATTTTTGGAGAAAGAAAAAAAGTCTTTCCGAAAATCAGTTGCCCGAAGGGTTCTTTGAGTCTATTGCGGAGAGAGACGACACTGAAGCGGATATTGATTATTCAATTTTTCTTTCACTGTTGGATAAATTATCCGAATCTGACAGAGAAGTTATAATTTTACGTTTTATTGAGGATATGAGTTCGAAAAATATGGCAGAATTGCTCGGTGAACGGGAAAATACGATCTTGGTGCGGATTAGCCGGGCAAAAGAAAAATTGCGGAACTTATTAAAAGAAGCAAATAAATAATATGGAAGATGAATTTAATAAAATAAAAAAAGCGGTAGAGAACATCAGATTAAGCTCTGCTGAAAAAGAACAAATGCGCGCGAATATCCTACGCTCTGCAAATTCGGGCGTTCAGAGCCCGTATTTTGCGCGTAGCCATTTTTTTGCCATCTTGCGCACGCATAGATTTGTGCCGGCTTTACTGCTTGCCCTTTTAATTATCCTCGGTGGAGGTTCGGTTGTTTTCGCGGAAAAAGCCGTGCCGGGAGATTGGCTCTACGGAGTGAAAACGATGGTCAACGAGCCGGTCGCCGGCATACTCGCCCTGACGAAAACAAAAAAAATAAAATGGGAAAAAAAGCTTATCGAAAGGAGAATGGATGAAGAGAAAACTCTAATTTCCCAAAATAGACTGGATGAAAAAAAGAAAAATTATTTGGAAAACAGAATCAAAAAATCTCGCGAAAAAATAGATAGGGTCAATAAAAAATAAAGAAAGTCCTATTCTTCTATTTTAGGTTTCTCTACTTCCAACAAAGAAAGTTCCCTCGGGCGTAGCCCTACGGGCGAGTCTGGCGAAGAGCCGGCGATGCGGAGCACGTCTTTGTCTATCTTTTTTAATTCTTTGTTTGAAGAATTATAATGATTTACCACTGTGCCCAGGGCATTGCCAAGCTTGTTGTGATATTCATCATAAGATTTCAAATGCTTGCCCAAATCCTCCACTTTTTTGATTATTTCTTTCGCGGATTCCTCTATTTTGAGCGCTTTGAGTCCCTGCAAAACAGTTTGCAGATAAGCGAGGAAAGAAGTAGGGGAAGTGATGATGACTTTATATTTTCCAGCGGCGCGCTGGATAAGATTCTCATTGTCCTCCGACGCACCAACTTTATTAGTAATCAGATCATAATAAATAGCCTCGTGCGGAATAAACATAAAAGCGAAGTCCGTCGTTCCCTTAGAAGGTTGGATATATTTTGCCGTTTCGGTAATGCGATTTTTTAAATCATTAACAAAAATTGTTTCCAATCTTTTTTTCTCTGTATTGTCGCGTTCTTCCGCCATTTTGTTGTAATTTTCTAAAGAAAATTTTGAATCTATTGGAATGATTTTATCTTTCACGAAGACGACAGCGTCCACGATAGTGTCGTCAGGGAAAGGGTATTGCATTTGATAGCTTCCGGGCGGGAGAACATTTTTCAAAACCGTTTCCAGGTAGTATTCGCCCAAAATCCCGCGCTGTTTCGGATTTTTTAAAATATTTTCCAAGCTTTGAAGCTGGTCGGCGAAAGAAATGACTTGCTTGTTTGTTTCGTCCAAGCGAGTGAGACGCTCCGTCACATCTCTAATAATTTTATTTGATTCGCTGGAGTGAAATTTTAAACTCTCATTGACCTGTTTATGCGATTCGCCAATTTTATTGTCTACAGTGCGTGAAAGTTCGTTTAATTGAGTGAGTATAAGCTGCAAGCCGACATCTTCGTTTTTTCTCTCTTTTTTCTTGCTAAGAATAAAATAGACAACTATGCCTCCTCCTACTATTCCTATTATTATCCAAACGATATTTTGCATAGTATTATTTTTCTAAATGATGTTTAAGTGTATAAATCCAGTCCTCATCAATCTGGTCGCTCTCCAATTTCTGGGCAAGGAGCCATTCCAGATATCCGCGATCAGTTGTTAGCACTTCTTCCAGTTTTTTGCCATTGTGTTTGCCGAAATTAAATGAGCGCAGAAGCGTCGGATGCGAAGAAATTTCTATCATTTTTTCTATCGTTTGGTTCTCGCCCAAATTTTGTTCGCTCATTATTTTCTTTTTTAATCTTTCAAAAAGTTTTTCCAAAATCAAAACATCGCCCATCGCGTCATGCGCAGTGGCCTCTACGTCAAGGTCAAGCAAGTAGCGCAAGTATTGCAAATTATAACGTTCAATTTTTCCTTCTTTGTCCAATTCTCTCGCCACCCGTAGCGTGCAGATGAATTTTTTCGGTTTTATGCCTTCTTTTTCCATTATCATTAAATCAAAGAGGGCGTTGTGCGCGACCAGAACGGAATCTTCGTCTTCAAAAAGTTTCTTGATTATCGGCTGATCGGTGCTTTCTTTGAAAGTCGGCTTGTCCGCGACCATTTTATTGGTAAGATGATGTATGGCCGAAGCTTCCGGAGGAATTTTGGATGGAGGTAGGTAAAGACCAACAAAACTTTCATTGTCGTATTTATAGGCAATTTGAACCAAAAAATCTTTTTCCGTATTGCCCGTAGTCTCTGTATCAAAAAATATTAACTTATTCATAGTGCTATTTTAGCATATTCTTGTTATAATATGTATGGATTACAAAAATTTAAAAATTTCTGAGCCTTCGCCCTCGGAGTCATGAGGACAGGGAACCCACGACTCTTAAAATTTTTTATTTTTATAATCCTCGGAATTATGCTTCATGAACAAATTAAAAATGGAATAAAAGACGCGATGCTGGCGAAAGACGCTTTACATTTGAAAGCTTTTCGCGCAATGTCCGCGGCCTTTACCAACGAGCTTGTAGCAAAAAATAAAAAACCGAACGAAATACTCGCTGACGAGGAAGCGCTTGCCGTTATAACTCGCCTTGCGAAGCAAAGGAAAGATTCCATAGAGCAGTTTAAAAAAGGAAACCGCGAAGATTTAGTGAAAGAAGAAGAATCCGAGCTGGCTATTTTTGAAACTTATTTACCGAAATTGATGGACAAAGCCGAAGTGGAAAAGTTTGCCCTGTCTAAAAAAAGCGAGCTTAACATCACGGACGCAAAAGAAAAAGGAAAATTAATGTCTGCCTTGATGAAAGATTTAAAAGGCAAAGCCGACGGCATGACCGTAAAAGAAGTGGTAGATGCTCTGTTTTAATTCACTCGTATGCATACGGTAAATCTTTTAACTCGTTTGATAGAAGACCATCAAATTCTAGCTTATGGAATAATTTATTTGGGGCTTCTTTTTGAGGGAGAGTTTTTTTTGATTTCCGCCGGAATTTTAGCGCATCTCGGCGCTTTGAATGTCTGGCTTGGCCTTTTGATCGCTCTTTTGGGCGGATTGTCCAAGACTTTTATGGGATATGCTTTGGGAGAATTTCTCTACAAAATATTCAATCATCATAAATTTTTTAAATATATTCAAAAGCGAGTGTATATTATTTTGCCCAGGTTTAAAACAAAACCATTCTGGTCTATTTTTATTTCAAAATTTATTGCGGGAGCGAATAATGTTGTTATTATTTTTTCCGGCTATGAAAAAATAGATTATAAAAAATTTCTGAAAGCGGAAATTTCAGCTACGATAATTTGGACCCCGCTCGTGCTGTTTCTCGGCTATATTTTCAGCTATGCGGCGCTTCAAATCAGCCGTGAAATTTGGAAATTTTTAATGGTAGTATTGACGTTGTATATAATATTTATTCTTTTTGATAAATTGGTCGGTTGGCTTTATGAATTGTTTGAAGAATCTTATGAAGAAAACAGCGAAAGTTAAAAAATTAATCACCCATGACGGGTCTTTTCACTCCGATGACATTTTTGCCTGCGCCACCCTGTGTCTGATGCTGGAAAAGAGCAAAAAAAAATTCAAAATTATCCGCACTCGAGACGAAAAAATAATCAAAACGGGAGATTATGTTTTTGATGTCGGGGGAATCTGTGATGCCGAGAAGAACAGGTTTGACCATCATCAGGCGGGCGGAGTTGGGAAGAGACTGAATGGGATAGAATATGCTTCATTTGGGCTGGTTTGGAAAAAATTTGGTTTAGCAATTTCTGATTCCGAAGCTGTGGCTGAACTTATAGATGAACGCCTGATTTCGCCCATTGATGCGTACGATAATGGTTTTAATTTGTTTGAAAAAAAACATAAAATTTCGCCTTTTTTAATTCAAGATTTTTTTAAACTTATACGTCCGACATGGAAAGAACCCCCAGAAGATCATAATAAAAATTTTCTGAAAGCGATTAGTATCGCAAAAGAAGTTTTGTCTAGAAGCATAATTCATGGACGAGACACGATTTTGGCAGAAAAAATACTTGCCAAAGCCTATCGGGATGCTGAAAATAAAAAAATTATTATTTTAGACAGATATTATCCATTTGGAAATATATTTGATAAATTTCCGGAACCCCTCTTTATAATCTTTCCAAGAGAGGATGAAGATGTTTGGATAATAAAAACGATAAATAAGGAAGAAAGAGAATTCATAAGCAGAAAAGATTTTCCCAAGAAATGGGGAGGATTGCAGAATAAAGAATTGCAAAAAATTACCGGGATACCAGAAGCGATTTTTTGCCATAAAAATCTTTTTATGGCGGTGGCAAAAACAAAAGCGGGAGCTATTAAATTGGCGCGAATTGCGGTAGAATCTTAAGATGGCATTCATTGATGAAATGATATTTCATGCCGAAGCCGGACACGGCGGAAACGGCGTGGTGCGCTGGCGGCAAGAAAAATTTATACCCAAAGGCGGACCGGCGGGAGGGGACGGTGGACGAGGCGGAAATTTTTATATTTTGGCGGTGCGGGATATGCATATACTTTCAAAATATAAAGCGAAAAAAAGTTTTTCGGCGGGACGAGGAGAAGACGGCGGGGGAAAAAGCCTGCACGGCAAAAACGGAGAAGATTTTGTTTTGGAACTGCCGATTGGTTCTGTTGTCACAGATATTGAGACTGACGAAGTATGGCAGTTGGTTGAAGAAGGGCAGAAGTTTTTAATTTTGAGGGGGGGGTATGGCGGTTTCGGGAACGAACATTTCAAAAGTTCCACGAACACGACTCCGAAAGAATCACGCAAGGGGCAGGATGGCGAAAAAGGAAATTTCAAAATAGAATTGGAACTTTTTGCCGATGTCGGATTAATTGGGCTTCCGAATGCGGGGAAAACTTCTCTGCTTAACGCTTTGACTAATGCTCAAGCAAGAGTTGGGGATTACGCCTTCACCACCCTTGATCCGAATTTGGGAGATTTTTACGGCTACATTATTGCCGATATTCCAGGACTCATTGAAGGGGCGTCCGAAGGCAAGGGGCTCGGAGTTAAATTTTTACGCCACATAAAACGCACCAAGATGCTCGCGCATCTGGTGTCATTTGAAAATTTGTCCAAAGGAACAGCGGGCATGATGAAAGCTTATAAAGAAATTCGGAAAGAGCTGGAAAAGTACGATAAAAAATTGGACTTAGGCGGGGACGGACTTTCTTCTAAACAGGGAATAATAATTTTGACAAAAAGCGATGTTATTCCTGAGCAAGGGGAGTCCTTGCTCAAGTTTATAGAAAAAGAAAAAAAGAAATTTGAAAAACTAGACGAGAAAGTTTTTATTTTGTCTTTGTTTGATGATAAAATGGTAAAGAAACTCAGCGATGAATTGGCAAAAATTTTAAAAAAGAAATAAATATGACTAATAAATATTATCCGACAATTGGGCTTGAAATACATGCGGAATTAAAAACGCAAACGAAGATGTTTTGTGCGTGCAAAAATGACCCTGACGAGGAGAAGCCAAATGTGAATATTTGCTCTGTTTGCATAGCGCATCCGGGAGCCTTGCCGGTGCCCAACAAAAAAGCGATAGAAAATGTTATAAAAGTCGGTTTGGCGATAAACGGGGACATCGCGGACTTTTCAGAATTTAATCGCAAGAATTATTTTTATCCGGACATTCCGAAGGGCTATCAGATTTCCCAGTATAAATATCCGATAGTCTCCGGAGGGCATTTGGCCGATTTTGATATTACGCGCGTGCATTTGGAGGAAGATACGGCAAATAACAAACACGATCGCGGAGATTTTTCCTTGATAGACTTTAATCGTGCAGGAATACCCTTAATGGAGATTGTTACCGAACCGCATACATTTGATAACGCCGAAGAAGCGGCCCAAAAAGCAACTAAATTTGCGAAGGAACTCCAATTAGTACTTTGGTATTTAGATGTTTCTGAAGCGAATATGGAAAAAGGAGAGATGCGGGTAGAGGCAAATATTTCAATTTCAATAGATCCAAAAGTTCTCGGCACAAAGGTAGAAGTAAAAAACCTAAATTCTTTTAGAGCTGTTGAGCGAGCGATTAAGTATGAAGTTGACAGGATGACAGAACTATTAGAAAACGGAAAGGGTGCAGAAATAGTTCAGGAAACACGAGGTTGGGATGAAAACAAACAACAGACTTTTTCGCAAAGAAAAAAGGAGGGAAGTGCGGATTATCGATATTTTCCAGACCCAGATTTACCAAAAATGAAATTGCATGAAGCGTTTAATTTAGAAAAAATGAAGAAGGATTTACCAGAATTGCCCGAAGCCAAAAGGGTAAGGTATAAAAATGATTTTGTAATCAAAGACGAGGATATAGAAGTGTTTGTAAACGACCCAGTTTTGGCAATCTGGTTCGAAGAAGTATCAAGAATATTGGGAGATAAAGACAAAATAAAGACAGCTTCAAATTATATAACTTCAGATTATATAGGTTTAAAGAAAACCCAGAAGGAAGCAATGCTTCCTTCTGGGAACAGTTTCGCTGAATTAATAAATTTGGTTGCGGAAAATAAGATTTCCTCGCGTGTGGCGAAGGATATTTTAACGATGATTGTTCTAAAAGATGAATCACCGATAAAAATTGCTACAGAGAAAAATTTATTACAAAAAAATGACGAGGGAGCCATAAAGGTTTTGGTGGAAAAAGCTATAGCCGAAAATCCAGAAGTTGTGGCTGTGTATAAAAGCGGAAAAGAAAATGCGATAATGTCTCTCGTCGGAAAAATAATCAAAGAATCTAATGGTTCAGCAAATCCTCAAATTGTTATTAAAATATTGAAGGATTTATTGACAAAAACAGTATAATATGTCAGTATTATTATGAATTTGTTGAGCAGATCCAATCCCGGATGTGCTCTTTTGAAAAAAAATAGGAGGAACTAATGTGGAAGATCGCACTGGTACAGCCCCTAATCAGGGCCGGAAAGTCCCTTGGAATTATGAAGGCTCCCGAGTCTATCATGATTCTAGCTGGACTCCTCGAGAGTCTCGGTTATACCGTGCGCAAGTTTCACGCGCCGGCAAGTCCAGAACTTCAAGCAGAGCTCGAAACTTTTAACCCCAACTTTGTGGGCATCTCGACGATGACTGCAAACTTCCCGGAAGCGCAAAAGATTGCGCACGCGCTTAAAAACTGGAGGACTGGCATACCTATCATCATCGGTGGTTGGCATGCTTCCGGTTGTGTGCAGGCACACATTTCCAGACAGGAAAGCGAGACCGTCAGTGAGCTTCTCAATCCAAACTCGCCTTTTGATTACGTGGTAGCGGGTGAGGGTGAGGAAGCTCTTCCGTACTTGCTTCGCTGCCTCGAGAACAGCAACATGGTGCAAGCTGACAACGGCATCAGCTACTACAAAGATGGGCAAATGCGCATCAGTCAGCTCGCCTCTCGCGTGAAGGATCTTGGCCATTTGCCTTGGCCTTCATGGTCGGGACTCGATATCGATTCTTACCGCGATCAACGGAGTGTCGATGAGGGTCAAGGCAGCTTGGACCTCAGCGTCCACTTCAACCGTAGTTGTAGATTCCGGTGCGGGTTCTGCTCCACGCCAGTGGTTTACGGACAGGGTGTCAGAACTGTTCCGGCCCGCCAAGCAGTCGAGTACATCGAACACATTCTGGACCGATTCCGGCCGCAGGTTATCACTTTTACTGATGAAGACTTCTTCGCTCAGCCTCGTTGGGTGGAGGAGGTGGTGAGCCTGCTCGAACAGAAGGATCTTGCTGGCAAGTTTAAAGCATCGTTTGATACTTTTGCCAGCATCAACGATCTGTACCGTCTCGAAGAGAGAGGGCAGGGCGGTTTTCTGGATCGAATGAAGGCGGCCGGCTTTGGCGGTTTCACTATCGGCATCGAATCTTTCAACGCCGATGTCCTGTTCAGCTACAATAAGGAGTTGATGATTCTGCCCACGATGAGCATCGAAGATCGTAGGATCTATGGAAAGCTGAGCGATGACCAAAAGAAGAAGACGCTCGTCATGCACTATCGCAGACGGGCGCAGGAAGCAATCAATTTTGCCATGGAGCACGGCATTGACGTAGTCGGCGACTACATGCTAGGCAACATTGGCGAAAGCGAGGCGGATGTGCGAACGGGCTTTGAGATTTTCACGAATCTCGAAAACTTGTTCAGCGCATATATTCCCATTTTCACTCCGTTTCCTGGTACCAAACTCTGGGCTGACGCTTACTCCTCAGGTCTCCTGCCGAGGGATTCCAAGGGAAACATCGACTGGACACGCTTCGATGCATCTGCCGGAGCCCTCAATCTCGGTTACGACATTGAGGCGCTTCGCAATGAGCTCGAGATACAGTTCTACACCTCCAGTCGTTACTGTCGGGACATGCTCAAGAAGCTCGAGCAAAATCCGACGAGCAAGGCGAAGTTCTTGGGGCGGTTTAACTACATGAACCGTGAGTTCCCTGATAATCCGCGCGTCCAGAAAATGCTCGACTTGCTTTAATTATCTCATCTGTGTTATATAAACATGTCCTGCCCTTACTTTAGGGGTGGGACATTTTGCTTTTCATTATAAAAAATAAAAAAAGTACACTGGATGATGTGCTATAATATATTATATGAAAACATTACGCGAATATATAAAAGAAGCTGAAGAAAAAAAGGTAGCTATCGGACATTTTAATATTTCAAACTTAGAAGGATTACATGCTATATATAACGCGGCAAAAAAATTAAACGTGCCCGTGGTCATCGGTCTTTCGGAAGGAGAAGAAAGTTTTGTGGGCCGGGAAGAAGCGGTGGCCCTTGTTCATGCATTGCGTGAGCGAGATGATTATCCATTATTTTTAAATGCTGACCATCACCATAGTTTTGAATCTGTAAAAAATTGCATTGATGCGGGTTTTGACTCAGTAATTATCGATGGAACGAAATTAAGTTTTGACGAAAATGTTAAAATTACAAAGGAATGTGTTGATTATGCGCGTAATGTAACGAAAGAAACCGGCAGAGATATTTTAGTGGAAGCGGAGCTTGGTTATATTGGTGAAGGTTCAAATATTAAAGAGACAATTCCGGAAGGCGCTGGAATTTTGGCAAAGCCCGAAGAAGCGGAAAAATTTGTCAAAATGACTGGTATAGATTTATTTGCTCCGTCAGTTGGCAGTATCCACGGACTGATAAAAAGCGGCAAGCCGCATGTTGATATAGATTTAGTAAGGCAAATTAGAAAGATTACCGGGGTATCACTCGTGCTTCATGGGGGTTCGGGATTGCGAGATGTTGATTTTACGGAAGGTATCAAGGCGGGTATCTCAATCATACACATAAATTCGGAAATCAGGCTTGCTTATAAAGATGCAGTAAAAAAGTTCATAAACGAGAATCCGGAAGAGATAAATCCGACAAAAATCTTAAAACCAGCAGTAGATGCGATTGAACAGATTGTAGAATCTCGCCTAAAACTTTTTAACGGAATTAAATAATTTTTCTCGTGAAAGAAGAAATATTAAAATTTTTTAAGGGGGATGCGGATGACAGCGAAGAAACACTTATAAAATATTCGCATGATGCGAGTTTGTTGGAAGTGCGGCCGAAAATCGTGCTTTTTCCGAAAGATTCTGAAGATGTAAAAAATTTAGTGAAATGGGTTTCTAAAAACAAAAATAAACATCCCGATTTATCCATAACTTGCAGGTGCGCTGGCACGGATATGTCGGGCGGGGCAATCGGGGAATCTATAATTTTGGATTTCACAAGATATATGAATAAATTAGTGGGGGGTCCGTTGCCCTTAAAAACCAAATCAATTTGGGAAATTGCTGTGCAACCCGGAATGTTATATAGAGATTTTGAGAAAATAACTTTAGAAAAAGGACTGATTCTGCCTTGCTATACGGCTTCCAAAAGTTTGAATGCTCTCGGCGGAATGTATGGGAATAATTGCGCGGGTGAAAGGACTTTGAAATACGGAAAAATGGAAGATTACATATTATCCGCCAAAGTTGTTTTTGCGGACGGAATTGAAAAAATTATAAAACCTTTTCCGGTAAATGAAATTTCCGAAAAAGAAGAAATATATAAAAAAATTTATGATCTAATTAAACAAAACGAGGAAGAAATAAAACAAGCCAAACCAAACGTACATAAAAATTCCGCTGGTTATTATATTTGGAATGTTATACAGAATAATATTTTTGATTTAAATAAACTTCTCGTGGGTTCGCAGGGAACACTAGGCATTGTAACTGAAATGACCCTCAAATTAATTCCAGAAAACAAATACTCAAAACTCGTTGCTATTTTTATGAATGACCTGGAGCCGCTGGGCCGCCTAGTGGATGAAATTTTAACACTTAACCCAGAAACACTTGAAACTTACGACGATAAAACAATGAAACTGGCGGTAAAATTTTTCCCGGATTTTCTAAAGAATAAAGGGTTTTTGGGGATGATGAAATTTATGTGGAGCTTCTTGCCAGAGTTTTTTATGATGCTGACTTCCGGTTTCCCAAAATTGATTATTCTGGCTGAATTTGCCGGAGATGACGAAAAAACAGTAAATGACAAATGTGTAAAATTGACGGAAAAAATCAAGGATTTCAAACTGAAAGTCCACATTACCAAATCCGAGATAGAAGCGAATAAATATTGGGATATTCGCAGAGAAAGCTTTACGCTGTTAAGAAAACACGTGAAAGGCATGCGCACGGCTCCATTTATTGACGATATCATTGTTCGTCCGGAATTTCTGCCGAAATTTCTTCCCGAATTAAACAATATTCTAAATAAATATAATTTAGTCTTTACACTTGCTGGACATGCGGGAGATGGTAATTTTCATATCATTCCTTTAATGGATTTTAAACGTCCTGACACCGCTAAAATAATAATAGAACTTGGCGGGTTGGTATACGACCTTGTGCTGAAATACCACGGTTCAATTACTGCCGAACACAATGATGGCCTTATTCGCACGCCGTATTTGCGGAAAATGTACGGCGATAGAATAATTAGAATTTTTGAGAAAATAAAAGAAATTTTTGATCCCGAAAATATTTTTAACCCCGGCAAAAAAATTGCTACTTTAAATCTGGGAGGAACTAAAGAATACATAGTCGCTCATATAGCGGCAGAATAAGAATTTTGACTTTCGATAAGTGTTTGGGTATACTATCTTTATGTTTGTAATTAAGGCAAAAAAGAGAGATACGGGCATAAAATTAGATGCCTTAAGAAAATCCGGAGAAATTCCGGCTGTTTTTTATGGAGCGGGGAAAGACGCAACTTCTATTTCAGTTGGAACAACTGAGTTTAAAAAAATCTGGCGGGACGCGGGAGAATCCTCGGCTGTCAAAATATCAATGGAAAACGGCAATGTTGACAGTCTTATCCATGAAGTGCAGGTTGACCCGGTTACCGACGAGCCAATTCACGTGGACTTCTTGGCGATAGATATGAAAAAGAAAATTAAAGTTGAAGTTCCACTTGTCTTTGAAGGTGTTTCCAACGCAGTGAAAAGCGGGATTGGAAATCTCGTTAAAGTTTTGCACGAACTTGAGATTGAAGCATTGCCGAATGATTTGCCGCACAATCTCATTGTTGATATTTCTAAACTGGAAACGTTAAATGACCAAGTTTTCGTTTCTGATGTAAAACTTCCCGCTGGAGTTGTTGTTGTCAACAATCCAACCGATGTTGTGGCCTCTATAATAGAACAAGTAGAAGAAAAAGAAGAAGTGGCTCCTGTTGATTTGTCCGCAATTGAAGTAGAGAAGAAAGGCAAAAAAGAGGAAGAAGAAGGATCAGGAGTTGAAACTAGTGCCCCGGCGAAAGAAGAAAAAGCTGAAAAATAAATAATTGTGTTATAATAAAAAGATGGTAAAAAGAACCATAATTTCTATTTTTCTAGGTGTTTTATTTATATTTTCTTTTACTTTGCCGACGCAAAAGGTTTTTGCTTTTGATTGCTTAACATTAACGCCATCTTCCAGCCAGTCCGATAAGGACTACTGCCGAAAAGAACTGGCTCAAATAGAAGCCCAACTGGCGGACTTGCTGGATAAACAAAAAGAACAGCAAAAGCAGACGGGAACATTGAAAGGAGACGTTGATTATTTGACCAGCCAAATTAACGCTCTTAAAGCGAAAATAAAAGCGAGGGCTCTGGCCATTGCCCAGTTAAAGGTGAGCATTACGGAAAAAGCGAATACAATCAATTCACTTTCCAATAAAATAAATCGCGAATATGAATCGCTGGCCCAGCTTCTTCGCAACACAAATGAATTTGACAAGGAGACTCTTGTCCACTTGATTCTTTCCGACAGCAGTATTTCTAATTTTTACAGCGACCTAGAATCCTATGATTCCATAAAACAAGCGATAAAGGATTCGGTGGATATTATTAGGGGAGTAAAAACACAAACTGAAATTGTCAAAGAAGATCTTGAAAAGAAACAAGACGCTGAAACTGACGCGAAAGTCGAACTTGAAAGCGCCCAGAAAAAAGTAGCCCTTTCCGAAGCTGAGAAAAAGAAACTTCTGGAAATTTCTAAGCAGACGGAAGCCGCCTACCAAAAATTAGCCGCCGAGAAAAAAATTCAAGCTGATAAAATTCGAGCCGCTCTTTTTCCGCTTCGCGACGCGCAGGCCATTCCTTTTGGAACGGCTTTGGCTTATGCCGAAAATGCTTCAAAAAAGACCGGAGTACGTCCCGCTTTCGTTCTGGCAATTTTGCAACAAGAATCCAATATGGGAGCGAATGTCGGCTCTTGCATTATTACCAATCTTTCTACCGGAGAGACTAAGGGTGTTAATTACGGGACTATTTTCCCCAATGGCATACACCCGACCAGGGACCTGCCCCTTTTGCAAAAAATTGTGGAAGGACTTGGCAGGAATCCTTTAACTACTCGGGTTTCTTGTCCGCTTTCTAGCGGAGGATATGGCGGGGCGATGGGACCAACACAATTCATTCCTTCCACTTGGAATGGCTTACAGGCCCGAATAGCAAGCGTATTAGGAAAAGCGATAGCCGACCCTTGGATTCCAGAGGATGCTATTATGGCTTCATCCATTTATTTAAGCGATTTGGGGGCAAATGTTGGAGGATATACCGCGGAACGTACAGCCGCCTTAAAATATTATGCCGGTAGCAATTGGAATAAATCAGCAAATGCTTTTTATGGCAATCAAGTAATGCAAAGAACGGCGACAATTCAAGCAGATATAGATTTGCTTTATCAATAAATTCGTGATAATATTTTCAGATAATGCAGAAAAACATACATCCAAAATTTGATTTGAGAACGAAAGCCGCTTGCGCTTGTGGGGCGGTTTTTGAAGTTGGTTCCACTATGACGGAAATTAAAATAGAAATATGCAGTCAATGCCATCCTTTCTACACCGGTAATGAAAAGATAATGGACACGGCCGGACGCGTTGAACGCTTCAAAAAACGCCATGCCGCTACTGCAAAAATTAAAGCGAAGAAATAAATAATGGATTGGGAAGAGTGGAAAAAAAATAAAAAAAATGCGGAAACAGAATCCCGACCTGATGTCGGGACGAATGAAATAGTTCTGGAAGTACGAGCAGGCGCCGGCGGGAACGAGGCGTCTCTTTTTGCTTGGGAGCTCGCGCATATGTATGAAAAATTTGCGGAAACGCAGGGCTGGCAGTGGAAAATGAATTATGAATCCAAGAGCGATTTGAATGGCTACAAAGAAGCGAGTTTTGAGATAAAGGGAAAAGATGTTTACAAAAAAATGCGTTATGAAACTGGTGTACATAGAGTGCAAAGAATTCCGGCGACAGAAAAAAATGGCAGGGTACATACTTCCACCGCTTCCGTTGCCGTGCTTCCAATCAGAAAAAAAATAACTTTTCAAATAAACCCGGCTGATTTTGAAATGGAATATTCTCGTTCGGGCGGAAAGGGCGGACAAAATGTGAACAAAGTGGAGACGGCCGTACGGATTATTCACAAACCGACGGGACTGGACGTGCGTTCCACCAATGAGCGAAGCCAGTTGGCGAATCGCGAAAAAGCGATGATGATTTTAACAGCAAAACTACAACAGCTGGAAGAAGAAAAAGAAGCTGCCAAACATGCCGGCATTCGCAAAAATCAAATTGGCACAGGCGACCGCTCGGAGAAAATCCGTACCTATAATTATTCGCAAGACCGCGTTACTGACCACCGCGTCAAAAAATCCTGGCACAATTTGCCGAAAATAATGGAAGGGGATATCGGAAACATTATTGCCGATCTTGAATCCGGAGTGGTTGGAGAGGAAGAAGAGAACGAATAAAAAATTGCTTTTTATTTTTAATAATATATGATTATATAGTAGGATCTCATTTAGCGAAATAGAGTTTCTATGTTTATAAATAGTTTTTGCCTGTTTTTAATAAATAGGAGAAGTAAAATAAATATGGCTACAAAGCTATATGTAGGGGGACTCCCTTACAGCACACAAGAGGATGCTCTAAAAGAGCTCTTCGCACAAGCTGGGTCAGTAACATCCGCTGTGATTATTATGGACAAAATGTCCGGTCGTTCAAAAGGTTTTGGGTTCGTAGAAATGGATAGTGCTGATGCGGCTGCAAAAGCTATTTCAATGTTCAACGATCAAGAATTCGAAGGACGCAAACTTACTGTCAACGAAGCTCGCCCGATGGAAGCTCGACCACCAAGAAGTGGTGGTAACGGCGGATACAACGGAGGCGGACGCAGAGAATACTAAAAATTAGCTAATAGCTTGTAGGTTATAGATTTTAGTAAAATCAAAAAACCGCTCTGAATTTATTTTAGGCGGTTTTTTGATTGCCCTCACCCCGCCTGAAGCACCCCTCTCCAAAAAAGTTTGGAGAGGGGCAAAGGGGAGAGGAGAAGTTTGCTTTAGCGTGTTATTTTTGTTATATTTTCTACACAGTATTTTGTATTTATGCTTTTGCGTTTTTCTAAAACCTAGAAGCTAGTTACTAGAACCTGTGTCTTGAGCGTGTAGTTCAGTGGTAGAACGCTGTCCTGATAAGACAGAGGTCGATGGTTCGATCCCATCCACGCTCACAAAATTTGACATTTGCAACAAAAATATCTTTATCCTATAATACACGAAAGCCGCAACGGCTTTGTTTTTATGGTTGATGATAAGCAAGATTTGAATAAGAACAATGGTCCTTGGTGGAAACCGGGAATGCAGATAATGAGCGAGGTTTCTACTTGGATTGTTGTGCCTATTGTTTTGGCGCTCATTTTCGGCAAAATGTTGGATACGCGCTTTGGCACGAAGCCAATTATATTTCTTGTATTCGCGGGACTCGGATTTTTGGCTACCTGCTTCGGCATATTTCGGGTTGTGAAAAATTATATGAAGAAGATAAAATAAGATGGAACAAATATCTCACGAAATTACACTTTTTGCCGAACCCATTTTCCACTTTGGAAATTTTACTATTACCAATGCGCTTTTTACCAGCTGGGTAGTGGTTGCCGTAATAATTGTTTTATCTTTGGCTTTGCGCTCAAAACTCGCGACAATTCCTGGCAAACTGCAAAATATTTTTGAAATTATTGTGGACGGCGCGCTCGGTTTGTGCGATCAGGTGACGGGCAAAAGAGCTGTTTCTATTAAAATCTTTCCCATTGCCATTTCGGTTTTCTTTTTTATTTTAATTAATAATTGGCTCGGCATCCTTCCCCTCGGAGCGTTCGGGATTTTGGAGGAAGGCGAGCTTGGATTGCTTTTTGTCCCGTTTCTTCGCGGGGGCACCGCTGACATAAATACAACCATTGCGCTTGCGGTGATGGCGGTTTTGGGCGCGAATCTTTTCGGAATTTTTTCCGTCGGTATCTGGAAAACTTTTAACAAATATGTTAATCTAAAAGTATTGGGAGGAATATTCACCAAAATTCGCCGCGAGCCGACGATTATCATCGTCGCCCCCATTACGTTCTTTGTCGGCCTCATTGAAATTGTCGGCGAATTCGCAAAAGTGGCATCATTGTCCTTTCGTCTCTTTGGCAATGTGTTTGCCGGAGAAGTGCTCTTGATTTCAATGGCGGCCCTAGTGGCATATATCGTTCCAATACCATTTCTTTTTCTTGAACTGCTCGTGGGAGTTATTCAAGCGCTTATTTTTTCAATTTTGCTTGTTGTTTATTTTACGATTGCGGCCAGCGACCATGAAGAGCATGAGCATGAACCTGCCCGCGATGCTTCGCATGATGCGGATGAAAAATACAAAGAGTCGATTATTATTAATAGTAATATATAAAAATATATGGAATTAACAACTATTGCAAAAGCAATCGTTATGGCAGTTGGATCTATCGGTCCCGCTTTAGCTGTCGGCATGATCGGTTCAAAAGCGATGGAATCAATCGGACGCAATCCTGAAGCGGCGGGCAAGATTCTTGTGCCCATGCTTTTGGCGTGCGCCTTCGCGGAAGCTATCGCCATTTACGCGCTGGTTATCGCGTTTTCGATTTAAACGACAAGGATATGGCTCCCGTACGAAATCGCGGACGCGGGACTTCGTCTTTTGAGTTAAAATGTTTATTGAGTATTAAAAGAGGTTAATTTTTTATAGGTAGGGCGTCCGCGTCCTATTTCGTACGGGATGGATTCTATTATCTCCACATTTCACATAGATTGGAAAATTATGATTGCGCAAGCAATTAATTTTGGAATTGTTTTTGCCGTTTTGTATATTTTTGCTCTCAAACCGTTAAGCAAGCTGATGGCGGAACGAAGCGAAAGAATAGCCAAGGGAGTGAACGACGCGAAAACGAACACAACGCTTCTTCTAAAAACTCGCGCCGAATATGAAGAAGCGCTCGCAAAGGCTCGGGCGGAAGCCAATAAAATTTTTCAGGATGGTAAAAAAGAAGCTGAAGCTAAAAAAGCGATAATGCTGGAAGAAGCAAAGCAAGAAGTAGCTACCGTTATAGAAAACGGCAAAAAAATACTGGAAGCGGAAAAGGTAAAAATGGTAGGGGAAGCAAAAAATGAAATTATTTCTTTGGCAATGCTCGCTACTGAGAAATTAATTAGCAACAAGCAAGATTTAAATAATTTATAATATGTCTGCAATTTCAAACAATAATATAGCTCGCGCCATTTATTTAGAACTTGGGGGCAAAGACGAGGGAGAACAGTCTTTAATTTTTCCAAAAATAATTCAATTTTTAGTAAAAAAAAGATTATTGGCTAGGGCCCCGGACATCCTAAATCATTTAAGCAAAATAATTAACGACGAGGAAAAGAGAATTGTAGCCAGAGTATCCAGCAAAGATAATCTTGATGAAAAAACAAAACACGAACTCAAACATTCTCTCGCCAAACGATATTTGGTGGAAGAAGTGGACTTGGTTTTGAATACGGATGAAAAGTTATTGGGTGGATTAAAAATAGAAGTAAATGACGAGGTTATAGACCTGACGATAAAAAATAAAATCGGAAAATTACAAGAATATTTAATACAAACCACATGAGTGTAGACCACATCGTAGAAAATTTAAAAAAGGAGATAGAAAATTTTTCTATCCAGATAAAAGCCGAAAAAGTGGGCAAAGTGCTGGAAGTTTTTGACGGTATCGCAAAAGTTTCCGGTCTTTCGGATATCAAGTCCTCCGAAATGGTTACTTTTCCGAATGGCGAAACGGGCGTCGCGCTTAACTTGGAAGAAGATGCAGTCGGCGTGATTATTTTGGGAGAATATTCCAAAATTAAGGAAGGGGACGAAGTCAAGGCAACCGGTAAAATTCTTGAAATTTCAGTTTCGGACGCTATTTTAGGGCGCGTAGTCAACGCTATCGGTGTTCCTATTGACGGCAAGGGCGTGATAAAAAGCGCAAAGACTTACCCGATTGAAAGAGTCGCTCCGGGTGTCATCACTCGTCTGTCCGTAAGCCAGTCTGTAGCCACGGGCATTAAGGTTATCGATAGCATTATTCCTATTGGTCGTGGACAACGCGAGCTTATTATCGGTGACCGCCAAACCGGCAAAACAGCCATCGCTATTGACACGATTTTGAATCAGAAAGGCCAAGATATGATTTGTGTTTATGTGTCTATTGGCCAAAAAGATTCTAAATTACGTAAATTACAGGCAAGACTCGAAGCTGGCAATAGCATGAATTATACGGTTATTGTTTCCGCTGGCGCGTCCGAAGCCACTTCGCTTTCATATATTGCGCCCTACACGGGAGTGTCTATCGCTGAATATTTTATGGACCAAGGAAAAGATGTGTTGATTATTTATGACGATCTTTCCAAGCACGCTGTCGCTTATCGCGAGATTTCGCTTCTTCTCCGCCGTCCGCCAGGCCGAGAGGCGTATCCTGGAGATGTTTTTTATCTGCATTCCCGTCTGCTGGAACGCGCCTGTCGCCGAAATCAAGAATACGGCGGAGGATCTATCACCGCCTTGCCCATTATTGAAACGCAAGCTGGCGACGTATCCGCGTATATTCCGACCAATGTTATTTCCATCACCGACGGACAAATTTTCTTGGAAACGGATCTTTTTTACAAAGGTATTCGACCGGCAGTAAATGTCGGTCTTTCAGTTTCTCGCGTCGGTTCCAGCGCGCAAATCAAGGCAATGAAAAAAGTGGCTGGAACGCTCAAGCTTGACCTCGCGCAATTCCGCGAGCTTGAAGCATTTGCTCAATTCGGCTCTGACCTTGACGAAGTCACTAAGCAACAGCTTGAACGAGGCAAAAGAGCGGTAGAAGTATTGAAACAGCTCCAATACGCGCCAATGAAAATTGAGCATCAAGTAATGATTCTTTACGCTTTAACGAAAGGCTACATGGACGATGTGGCAATAGATAAAATAAAAGAATTTGAGCAGGAATTTATTGATTATAGCGAACGAAACGCAAAAGTTTTTTATAAGCAAATTGTGGAGAAAAAAATGTGGGATGACAAGGGAGAAGAAGAATTAAAAAAAGCAATAAAAGATTTCAAAAATGGCTGGAACTAAAGAAATAAAAAGAAGAATAAAGAGCATAAAAAATACGAAAAAAATCACGAAAGCGATGGAGCTGGTGGCGGCTTCAAAGATGAAACGCGCCGTTAATAGCACTCTTGCGTCGCGCCTGTATGCCGAATATTCGTGGGAAATCCTCACTTCTATAGCCAAAAATCTTGAAGAAAACACGCATCAGTTTTTTGAAGAACGTGAGGTAAAAAACATCTTGCTTATTCTCATCACCTCCAATCGCGGTCTTTGCGGAGCATATAACGCACAGATTATAAAAAAAGTTATTTCTTTGTTAAAAACTGAAAACAGCCTGCCTGCGCAGGCAGGAAATATCAATATTGATTTTATTACTGTTGGCAAAAAAGGCGACATTGCAACGCGCCGCTTGAATAAGAATGTAATTGCCAATTTTTCAGAATTACCCGATGACATAAATCTTTTTGAGATTGTTCCAATAGCAAAATTAGCGACAGAAGAGTATAACTCTATGCGCTATGATAAAGTTTTGATTGCTTACACGGACTTTGTTTCAGCTCTTGTCCAAAGGCCGAATATCAAGCAAATTCTCCCCATCTCTAAAACGGATTTAAAAGAATTAATGGATTCTTTAGAAGTAATTAGGGGGAATAAAAAAGAAAATCAAATCAAGGAAGAAAAAATTGATTATTTATTTGAAGGAGACTTCAATATGTTAATAGAGTCATTGGCCGAAAAAATTACCCGAATGCAAATTTACCAAATGCTTCTTGAATCAAATGCTTCTGAACAATCCGCTCGTATGGTGGCGATGAAAAATGCCAGCGAAGCTTCCGGCGAAATGATTGACGATTTAACTTTGATGTTCAATAAAGCAAGACAAGCGAATATTACCAGAGAAATATCGGAAATCAGCGCCGGCATGGCATCGGTCAGTTAACAATTATTAATTACGAATTAAAAATTAATTAAAAAATATTATGCAAACAACAGGAACAATCAAAAGAATCATCGGACCGGTTGTAGATGTGGATTTTGGTGAGCATTTGCCGAAAATTTACGACGCTTTAATCGTAAAAAACGAAGAGAAAGAAATTGTTCTTGAAGTTGAACAGCATCTGGGCGGGGGAATTGTCCGAGCCGTAGCGATGGATACGACAGATGGACTTTCACGTGGAATGGAAGTTGCAAACACCGGAGCCCCCATTTCTGTGCCTGTTGGTTCTGCTACACTTGGGCGTATTTTTAATGTTTTAGGTGAAGCGATTGATAACGGAAAGGCAATAATAACTGATAAAAAATTACCTATTCACCGCAAGGCACCAGAGTACGTGACTCAAGCAACGAAGGTTGAAATTCTAGAAACAGGTATTAAGGTTATAGATCTAATTTGTCCAGTTCTTAAAGGAGGGAAGGTTGGACTTTTCGGAGGCGCCGGTGTTGGTAAGACTGTTGTCATTCAAGAATTAATTCATAACATCGCGTCAAATCACGGAGGCTATTCAGTCTTTGCCGGTGTTGGAGAGCGTACTCGTGAAGGAAATGACCTGTATCATGAGATGAAAGAATCTGGCGTGCTTCCAAAAGTGGCCATGGTCTTCGGACAAATGAATGAACCGCCGGGAGCTCGTCTGCGTGTAGGTTTATCTGCGCTCACAATGGCGGAGCATTTTCGCGATGCCGAGGGCAAAGACGTGCTTCTTTTCATTGACAATATTTTCCGTTTTACCCAAGCGGGTTCCGAAGTTTCCGCACTCCTTGGCCGTATTCCTTCCGCTGTGGGTTATCAGCCGACCTTGAGCACTGAAATGGGAATTCTACAGGAACGCATCACTTCTACCGACAAAGGTTCTGTCACTTCCGTGCAAGCGGTATATGTGCCGGCTGACGACCTGACCGACCCGGCTCCGGCGACGACGTTTGCGCACCTGGATTCAACCGTTGTTCTTAACCGTTCGCTTACTGAAATAGGGATTTATCCAGCCGTGGACCCGCTTGATTCATCTTCCACTATTCTTGATCCCAATATCGTGGGTGCTGAACATTATGCTGTGGCTCGTGAAGTTCAACGCGTACTTCAACGCTATAAAGACTTACAAGACATTATTGCCATTTTGGGCATGGAAGAACTTTCTGAAGCCGACAAAGAATTAGTGGCTCGAGCTCGAAAAATTCAGAAATTTCTTTCTCAGCCATTCTTCGTGGCGGAACAATTCACTGGCTCAAAGGGTCAATATGTTCCATTAAAAGAAACCATTAAATCATTTAGGGAGATCTTGGACGGCAAGCATGATAGCAAATCAGAGAATGATTTTTACATGAAGGGAGCAATTTAAAAAATGAGTGCCAAGCAATTAAAACTTAAAATAGTTACTCCGGAACGTCTCGTTCTAGAAGAAATGGTTGATCAAGTCAGCTTGCCGACTACCTTGGGCGAGATTACGGTATTGCCGAATCATGTTCCACTTATTACTGGACTTTCCTCGGGAGATGTTGTTGCATTTGCGGGAGGCGAACACGTGCCAATGGCTGTTGTTGGTGGGTTCGTGGAAATAAAACAAAATGGAAAAAGAGAAACGGAAGTTGCTGTGCTCGCTGATTTCGCTGAACATATTTCAGAACTACACGAAGAGAAAATAGAAAAAGCGAAAGCTCGAGCAGAAGAATTAAAGAAATTGATGGAGAACAAAGAACATGTTGATTTTGAACATTTTGAAGCGGAACTTGAACGGTCCCTCACTCGCGTAAAAATCGCTGACAAGTGGCGTAACAAAAAATACAGAAAATAGTATAATGCTATTATGAGACTAGAAAGCCCAGAGTTTGAAAATGGTGGGAATATACCTAGTAGATTTACATGTGATGGAGAGGGAACTAATCCCGAACTCATTTTTAGTGATATATCAAAAGAAGCAAAAAGTTTAGTACTACTTATGGATGATCCAGATGCTCCGATGGGGATTTGGGATCATTGGATTGTTTTTAATATGCCTCCTGACACAAAAGGAATAAGTGAAAATTCTATACCGAACGGAGTAGTCGGAAAAAATACGCGAGGAGATAACAAATACGGTCCACCTTGCCCACCAGACCGCGAACACAGATATTTTTTCAAACTATACGCGCTTAATACCAAGCTAGGGCTTGACGAGAACGCCACAAAACAAGATGTTCTAAACGCAATGCAAGAGCATATTCTTACAGAAGCTGAATTAATGGGAAGATACAATAGAATATAAAATGTCTAAATTTTATATTGTTGCGACGCCGATTGGAAATATGGGAGATATCACACTTCGAGCTATTGAGACGCTAAAAAGTGTTGATTTGATATTGTGCGAAGATACGAGGGAAACGAAAAAGATTTTAGATAAATATAATATAAGTAAACCAACGATGAGCTATCATGCTCAAAGCAAACTAACCAAGGTTGATAAAATTTTTGAATTATTGGAGGAAGGGAAAAATCTTGCACTAGTTTCTGACGCAGGTACACCTGGAATTTCTGATCCTGGAGCACTTCTCGTATCAAAAATAAAAGAAAAATTTGATGAAAAAGATGTGCAAGTTATTCCAATTCCAGGAGCCACGGCCTTAATAACTGCCTTGTCTGGATCAGGATTGCCTACACACGAATTCACTTTTCTTGGATTTTTGCCCCACAAAAAGGGAAGAGAAACGCTATTTAAAGAAATCACGCAGTCAAAAAGAACTGTAGTATTCTACGAATCCCCACATAGAATATTAAAAACCCTTGAATCACTAGTAAAATTCTGCCCACACAAAAATGTATGCATCGCTCGCGAGCTCACAAAAATATTTGAACAATTCAAAACAGGTTCTCCAGCTGAGATTTTAGAGTATTTCAAAACAAACCCAGATAAACAAAGAGGGGAGTTTACGGTAATCATCGTCTAAAAAATTACAGTAAATCCTCCGGATCCACAAAAACCTCAAAAGTCGGCGGAAGGGAAGAAAGCTTATTAAAAAGATTTCCGTCAATTACTGAGTTTATTTTAAGTTCCGGCAAAGACCATTTTTGCGGGTCTGTTTTTATCAATGCATTGGTGACATATTTTTCTTTTGACTGGGCGACGAATCCACTAAAAATTTCAGGAGAATATTCTTCAAAAATCTCTGCCAAGTTTTTTCTTGCCTTGACCGTTTGTTCCTTGTCGCCCAAATGGGTTATTTTTATAAAACGCTTGAAGGGTGGATAATTTAATTTTTTCCTATCTTCTAACTCCTCCCGCACGAAAGACAGCAGATTTAAAGATTTAATTGCCAGAATTGCTTCATCATCTTTGTTTTTTGTTTGAATAATAAGTTTATCTTTTGTACTGTTTATTATGGACAATGCTATCTGTATAATCTTTTCCCCCATCTTATAATTTGGAATACTCCAAAGTGAATCAAAAGAAGCGACGACCGAAAGCGAAGTTTTCTGTTTTAAATAAAAGAAGGCCATTTCAGTCCCGATAAGTATTGATCCCTGACTTTCCTCAAATTCTTGTATTATTTTTTTAGCACCGCTCGCTGTTTTTGCAGACTCTTTGTCCAGTTTAAAAATTTTGGTTTTTGGCTCGCCCGTAGGTCTATGCCCGAGGGGAAACAGTTTTTTTATCTCTTGAAAAACCGTGTCGGTGCCAATCCCAAGGGGCATTAAATTCCATCCTCTGCAGTAACCACAGGATATGTCGCCATCTATTGCTCTTTCACATCTATTGCAGACAAACATTCTTTTCTTAGCTTGGTGGGACATGTAAAGTACCAACGGCGCCCCACATTTTTCACAGCTTACGGTATCACCGCAATCCTTACATGTAGTTATGGTTGCTAGCCCCTTTCTAAGAGAAAAAATAAAAACATTTCTTTTGTTTTGGAGGGCAAATTTTATTTCTTTTAGCGCTTCGTCGTTAAATATTTGGAATTTTTTATTATCTCTTTTTTCTCTACCCAAAACTTCTATCTCGCCAGTAAAATCAATCCTAAAAGATAATGGGTGTAGGGGATTTAGGTTATCCATATCTTTTCTTTCTATTGTTTCGTAGCGGAGCATTTCATCTGCCATGATAAATCTTGCATTTATTTTTGATGCGTAAATTTCTACGAAAACTCTTAAATCAAGATTCGGCTTTTGAATCATCCTGTAAGCATTTGAATTTTCGTGCTCGAGAATTATGGTGCCGATGTCTTTTTTAGGAATAGCTAAAAATGGCGCAGTGCCGATGATTAAAACTGGATGATCCGAGGTCATTATTTTTTCATAATTTGTTAAAATTTTTTTTGTACTTATTCCACTATGCATAGAAAAGGTGAATTGTTCAATACCTTTTGACAGCTGACTCGCGAATCTTTCTATATCAAATACCGTAGGCAAAACTAAATAAATAGATTTACCCCTCGCAAAAGATTCGCGAATAAGGGTTTTATATACAGACATACGGTCTTCTGTTCTGTATTGGAAGAGCAATTTTTCAGCCCTTAAGTTTTGTTCTTTTTCTAAAATAGCCTTCTTGTTGTTTTTTATTTTTATTATTTTGTCATATTTTTCTATAAGAATATTTGGAATCAAAGATGCAATAGCATTATTTTTATTTTGAACAAAATATTTACTGACACCAGAAACGGTATCTAGAAATTCTTTTAAAAAAATAGAAGCCCCCTTATTTTCGATAACCTTTCTCAGGTTGAAATTCATTTTTTTTATATTGCTTTTCGCTTCTTTCAACTCTTCGCAGGATGTCACTAGGGCAAGTATTTTTCTGTTCTTTATCGGCACGGTAACAATGTTGCCTACAGATATATTTAAGCTCGAAAAATAGGTCAAATCGCCCTTCGGTATGCCTTTTTTAAGCGGTATTACAGATATTATTTTCATGATTTTCTTGTATTTCATTCTAGCATAAATGTGTGTTATATTAGCCCTATGGGATTTTTTTCACGTAAATTAGGAATAGATTTGGGCACAGCCAATACCTTGGTATTTGTGCCCGGAAAAGGCGTTGTTTTAAACGAGCCTTCTGTGGTCGCAGTTTCCGAACAAGACAATAAAATTTTAGCTATTGGTTTTGAGGCAAAAGACATGATTGGAAAGACTCCTGATTCAATAATCACATATTGTCCAATGAAAGATGGAGTTATCGCGGATTATCGAGTGACCGAAGCTATGCTACGTTATTTTATCAGTAAAGCGATGGGCAAGTTTAGTTTTTTAAAGCCGGACGTAATGGTTTCTGTTCCTGCCGGAGTCACTTCCACTGAAAGACGAGCCGTTGTGGAGGCCGCCATTCGCGCCGGCGCAAAGAATGCCTATGTAGTTTTGGCAGCCATAGGAGCTGGTATTCCGATTTATGAATCAAAAGGTTATATGGTAGTAGATATCGGCGGAGGCACGACAGATGTAGCAGTTATTTCTCTCGGCGGAATTGTGGCTTCCACTTCGGTAAAATACGCAGGAAACAAAATAGACGCCGCTATCGCGGATTATATTAAAAAAACTTTTAATTTGGCGATAGGCGACAGAACTGCCGAAGAAGTGAAAATTAAAATCGGAGCGGCCGTGCCTTTGGAGGAAGAGCTTCGGGTAACGATCAAGGGCCGGGATTATATCCAGGGTTTGCCACGGTCAGCTCAAATCGGGACCAATGAAATAGTCAAAGCGATAGACGCAGAATTAAAACAAGTTATAAAAGCGATCAAGGATGTTTTGCAAGAAACTCCACCCGAATTGGCTTCCGATATTATTGATCACGGGATTATCATGACTGGTGGCTCATCTCAATTGCGAAATTTTACCGACTTGGTTTATAGAAAAACGGGAGTTAAGGCAACCTTGGCGGACGATGCCCTTTTCTGTGTAGTAAAGGGGACAGGTATTGCCCTAGAGCATTTAGATGTTTATAAAAAAACTGTGTTAAGTAAAAAATAATGTCTGTCCTGAAACATCTAGATGAAAAAAATTTGCACCACGCATACTTGATAGATGGTGCGAGAGATGAAATTATTCCTGAAATCATAAAATTTTGTGAAAGCATAAATATAAAAACTTTTGGTAATCCCGATTTTGTTCATATTTCAATTGATAATTTTAAAATTGACGAAGCGTTTGAATTGCGCGCGATGTCTTCAAACAGGGGATTTTCCCCAACTAATAAAAAGATATTTCTGCTTTGCGCGAACAGTCTGTCTTTGGACGCGCAAAATGTTTTGCTCAAAATGTTTGAAGAACCAATAGAAAATACACACTTTTTTTTAATTGTGCCGGACGTTAATGCTCTTTTGAAAACTCTCGTTTCCAGATTTTATTTGATTAAATCGGAAATAAAATCGGGCGAAAATTTCAAAGTCGCAGAAAAATTTATTGCTATGCCACTCCAAAATAGAATAGATTTTATTAAAGAATTGTTAACAGAGCCAGAAGAAGACGAAGACCTGCCTGCGCAGGCAGGGGGAAATAGAACAATTGTTTTAGATTCTACTCGTTCCAAATCCTTAAATTTCTTAAATGCGCTGGAGTTAATAATTCACCACAGGGGAACCCTGTGTAATTACACAGGGTTCCCCTGTGGTATTTTTGAACATTTTTTCAAAGTTCGCGAATTTCTTCGTATGTCGGGGTCATCCGCAAAAAGCTTGATGGAATCTGTAGCTCTTATTACCCCAGTTTTATAATTTCTGTTATAATTAAACATATGATTTACAACTTTTCAAATTTTAAAACAGCACTTAAAAAAGTAGAGGAATTTTTGGGCAAGGAATATAGTCAGCTCAATATTGGACGGGCATCACCAATGATACTGGATGGAGTAAACGTTGAATCATACGGTTCATATGTTCCGCTTAAAAATGTAGCTTCTGTTTCTATTGAAGATCCAAAAACACTGCGCATCGCGCCTTGGGATAAGACTCAAATTAAGGGGATTGAGAAGGCAATAGTGGCGTCAAATTTAGGTCTGTCGGTTGCGGTTGACGACGTGGGGATAAGAGTAATTTTCCCTCAATTAACTACTGAAACAAGGCAGACTCTCGTGAAGGTTTTAAAAGAAAAATTAGAGGAACAGAGAATCACGGTACGTAAAGAACGCGAGGTTGTATTTCGTGAGATTGAAGCGAAGGAAAAAGAGGGTAAAATGACCGAAGATGAAATGTTCCGCGCCAAAGAGGAATTGCAAAAGATTATTAATGAAACGAATGGCAATTTAGAGGCAACTTTTGAGAAGAAAGAAAAAGAAGTAATGGGGTAAAATAATTACGAATTACGAATTACGAATTTGAGCATACTTATATTTATAATCATACTTTTAGTTTTGGTGCTAGTTCACGAGGCGGGACATTTTTTTACTGCGAAAAGTTTTGGTATCAGAGTTGATGAATTTGGATTTGGATTTCCACCTAAGATTTTTAGTTTTAAAAAGGGGGAGACTGAATATTCCTTAAATCTGCTTCCTCTTGGTGGGTTTGTTAAAATTTTCGGAGAAAGTGTCGACGAAGTAGATACTTTAGAGGTAGGTTTTTTAGATAAAAAAGAGACTCCTGAAAAAATGGAGTTAGCAAAGCGAAGTTTGGCACACAAACCAAAATGGCAACAAGCTTTAGTACTTGTGGCTGGAATCGTTGCTAATTTTTTATTGGCGTGGCTTTTATTTTCCTTGAGTTTCATGTCTGGATTTCCGACATCAGTTGGTAGCGAAATAGCCGTTAAAGAACTTTCCGATGTCAATCTTGTCGTTACCTCTGTTTTGCAAGAATCACCTGCAGAAAAGGCTGGTCTTAAAACTGGAGACAAAATTATAGGTATAAAAAATAGCAATGATTCCACAACTGACGTTAGCCCTGAGGCCGTAATCTCGTTTGTTGTTGAAAGTAATGGAGAAGAAATTATTATAGAATATACTCGTGGAAAAAATACAGAAATTAACACCACAAAGGTAGTTCCAGTAATAGACCAGGCGGACGGCAGGGCAAAAATAGGCATCTCTATGGACCAAATAGGAACGGTCAAATTGCCTGTTTTTATGGCATTTTGGGAAGGATTGCGTCTAGACTGGTTTATGACTAAAGGCACTGTTATTGGGCTTTATACGCTCGTAAAAGAGGGTATACAAGGCAATGGGAGCCTTGACGCAGTGATAGGGCCTGTTGGCTTAGTGGGGATAGTTGGTGATGCCTACGAATTCGGTTTTATTTATCTCATGTCTTTTGCTACGTTAATATCAATAAATCTTGCTATTATAAATCTACTTCCATTTCCTGCTCTAGATGGCGGGCGACTCCTGTTTTTGTTAATTGAAAAAATGAAAGGATCACGCATTAATCCCAAAATTGCTAATACCGTTAACGCCATGGGATTTTATCTTTTGATTCTTCTTATGCTTGTTATTACTTATCATGATGTAGTCAAATTGTTTTAATATATGGAAAAAAGGAAATTGAAAATCGGAGTGCTTTTTGGTGGCAAATCGGCAGAGCATGAGGTGTCATTACAATCTGCCCGTAACGTAATCAATTCTCTTGATAAAAACAAATACGAGGTTATTCCAATTGGTATTGATAAAAACGGAAAATGGTTGCTAAATACTACTTCTAATTATTTACTAAACAGTAATAATCCAAAACTAATTAAACTAAATAACTCAAATAAAGAAGTCGCTCTTTATGCGCAAGGGGAAGGCGAACTTGCCCCTGTAAAAAATGGTACAGCGATGAAAGGAAAAATTGACGTAGTGTTTCCTATAATGCACGGACCATTTGGTGAAGATGGCAGTATGCAAGGACTTTTGAAACTCGCCGGTGTGCCTTTTGTCGGGCCCAGCGTACTCGGCTCGGCTGTTGGCATGGACAAAGAAATCACTAAAAGAATTTTGCGAGATGCTGGCATCCCGGTTGGGAAATTTGTTGCGCTTAAATTGGGCGATAAAATAAATTTTAATAAAATAAAAAAAGAGTTGGGTTTGCCTCTTTTTATAAAGCCAGCCAATATGGGCTCTTCGGTGGGAATAAGTAAAGTTCGAAATGAAATAGAGTTTAAAAAAGCTATCAAAGAAGCTTTTAAATATGACACAAAAATAGTAATAGAAGAGTTTATTGCCGGAAGGGAAATCGAATGTGCTGTTTTGGGAAATGAGCATCCCATGGCCTCTATCGCCGGAGAAATTATTGCTAACCAAGACTTTTATTCCTACGATGCAAAATATATTGATGCCGGATCTGTGGCTGTTATCCCTGCTAAAATTGATAAAAAAACAATGAGAAGGATTCAGGAATTGGCAATCAAAACATTTCAAGCGCTTAATTGTGAGGGTATGAGTCGAGTAGATTTTTTCTTAAAGAAAAATGGAACTGTTGTAGTGAATGAGATAAATACGATTCCTGGATTTACCGATATCAGTATGTATCCAAAGCTCTGGGAAGCTAGCGGTCTTTCTCAGGCAAAACTTCTGGACAGGTTGATTGAACTTGCGATAGAACGTTTCAAAAGAGAACAAAAATTAAAAACCACTGTTAAATAGTTATGAATATAAAGAATGGACCAATTGGTGTTTTTGATTCAGGCGTTGGCGGGTTAAGCGTTTTAAGGGAATTGAAACGTTTGCTTCCCAATGAAAACTTTGTATTCTTGGCTGACCAAATTCATGTTCCTTATGGCGAAAAAACAAAAAAAGAATTAATAGATCTGGCTTATCGTATAGCTGACCTATTTATAAAAAAATATAGTGCGAAAATGATTGTTATCGCTTGCAATACTTCGACTTGTTATTCTATTGATGCACTTAGAAAAAAATACGCGATTCCAATTGTAGGAACTGTTCCGGCAGTAAAATCAGCTAGCGAAAAAACCAAAAGCGGTGCTATCGCAGTGATATCTACTCCAGCAACTTCAAAAAGCAAAGTGTTGAAAAAATTAATTTCTGATTATTGTGGCAATGTAGAAGTTTTTAATATCGGTTGTAAAAATCTTGAAAATGCCGTAGAAGAAGGGGAGATAGATGATCCGCGGGTCCATGATTTACTAAAAAAATATTTAGGAAAAATTAGAAATACAAAAATAGACCATATTGTTTTAGGTTGCACTCATTATCCATTTCTTAAAAATACTATTAAAAAATACTTCAAACCGTCGGTTAAGCTTGTGGATGGAGGACTTGCTATCGCTAAGCGGGTTAAATTTCTACTTAAAATTAATTCTTTAAAGAACAGCAAAAAAACAAAAGGGGAGACTGTATATCTAACCACTGGAAATGCTCTAAAATTTTCAAGAGTTGCAGGAAAATTATTAAATAAAAGAATAAAGTCCAAGACCATTAAAATCTAAATTCGCCTTGCTTTTTTTGGTTTTTTATACTAATCTGTATATATGTCACAAGATAGACTTATAAAACTTGGTTGCGGAACTTGCAAGCGCATAAATTACTGGTCCAGTAAAAACAAGAAACTCGTTACTAAGAAAATCGAGCTCAAAAAGTATTGCAAATGGTGCAAGAAAATAGTTAAGCATAAAGAGGTTAAGAAATAGATCCCGTTAGAGATCGCGAGGGCTCGCAGCGACCCTCTATCTCTAAACGGGATAGATTTTTTACCTATTTTTTGCTACACTATAAGCGACCAGAGGGTCGTTTTTTAGTAATTACGGGCGATTAGTTTAGTGGTAGAACAGCGGTCTCCAAAACCGCTGGCGGGGGTTCGATTCCCTCATCGCCCGCAATATCTATATTTTGAAGTTAATTTTTTTTGACGCATCAAACCATTTTATTTCCTTGTCACGTTTAAACCAAGTCATTTGACGCTTGGCATATCTTAACGTTTCTAAAATTACTTTTTTCGGCGTTGGTTTATAATATTCAAAACCGAATTCTTTTAATCGTCTATCGGATACACCTAATTTTTTTAGTTTTTTAATTTCATCTAGTAAGCCACTTTTAAACATTTCTTTGACTCTTCGCTCAATTTTCTTTTTTAACTTATCGGGTGGAAGATATAATCCGATTTTTATGAATTTAAACGGAAGCCTTGCTTCCGTTTTTTCAGGAACTTTGCCCAAAGCTTCAGCTATTTCAATTGCTCTTATTAATCTGATTTTATTTTTTGGATCTATATTTTGGGCGCGCCCGGGGTCTAATTTTTGAAGTTTTAGCATTAGTGCGCGGTCGCTTACTAATGCTAATTTATTACGAAGCGTATAATTCGGCGGAACTTCTGGAAAAATAATTCCTTTAGTGATGGCATCAATATAAAAACCCGCGCCCCCGCAGATAATCGGCGTTTTTCTCCTTTTTACGATATCAGCTATAGCTGATATCGCTTTCTTTTGATATTCGGCTACGGAAAGTACTTTTTTAGGATTTGCCACATTAAGCAAATGATGCGGGATGCCCCGCATTTCTTTTTTTGTTATTTTGCCCGTACCAATATCAAGACCTTTATAAACCTGTCTAGAGTCAGCGGAAATTATTTCACCATTAACTTTTTTGGCAATTTTAACAGCTAAATCACTTTTGCCGGTAGCGGTTTGACCTAAAATTACGATAACTTTTGGCTTATTTTTAATCACAACGGACTCTTTATATTTTTAATGGCCGGGTTCGTCACGTGAGTATAAATTTGCGTAGTTCGAATATTTGAATGCCCCAAAAGTTCTTGAACATATCGAATATCAACTCCATTTTCCAAAAGGTGAGTGGCAAAACTGTGTCGCAAACTATGGAATGTCGCTGGTTTATTTATCCCTGATTTTTTCAGACTTTTTATAAAAACTTTTTGGGCCGTTGCCGTTGTCAGCTTGCCGCCTCTTTCGCTTTCAAAGACAAAATCATCTTTATCTTTTCCAGCAATTGCATTTTTTATTTCATTTAAAATTTTTTCAGGAAAAACTGTTATTCTGTCTTTCATTCCCTTGGCTCCCTTAATATGAATCAATAATTCGTCTATATTTACATCTTTTACCTTCAGATTTACCACCTCGCTTACTCTCAATCCTGATCCATAAGATATCATTACCATTAATCTATGTTTTGTATTAGTGATATTTTCTATAATTTTATTTATCTCCTCTCTAGATAAAACTATCGGCAAACTTTTATTTCTTTTGGCGAATTTTAAATCTATTCTTTTGTATATTTTTAATACCTGATTATAAAAAAACTTAATAGCATTCAAATACAGGTTAATTGTTTGAGGGGATTTATCTTTTTCTTTTAGTAATAAAAGAAAATTCTTTATGTTCTCTCCATCCAATTTACAAAAATCTACTTTTTTGTGTTTCAAATAAAGTTCTATGCATAATAAATAAGCCTTTATTGTTTTTGGGCTATAATTTCGCAATTTCAGTTCTCTTATTGTTTTGTTTAAATATTCTTCCATGATATAATCAATTTGGTCGATAAAGTTATAATATAACACTCAACATAATATACCGAATATTATATCATAACCAAAAACAATCTGCAAAGAAACCAGTTAGCTGAAATATTCCTTTTCTTTTTTGGGCTATCGCCCAATTGTTTTAAAAAATTTTAAAATTTCTTTTTCATTAATTAGAGAGGGGTATAAGGTGTTTTCTCCACTCCGTTACGAAAACGATTTATTTATAAGGGGAAAAATGCTATAATAAAAACATTAGAAATATTTTATATGGATAATAATCAAAAACATTTGAATCATATAGACAAGGTTAATTTAGGGTCTTATTATACCCCAGAAATTATTGTTGATTTAGCTTACTCTATT
>LBZL01000004.1 GCA_000994705.1 Candidatus Nomurabacteria bacterium GW2011_GWB1_40_7
AAAATAAATATGTTAATAAGAAAAATAAAAATTAATAGTATAACAAAGCAAAATCGCGATAAGTTGACCGCGACCTGCTTCTAACGGGATGGCGTTAAAAGCAAAAGCAACTCAAGAATTTATACCAATCAAAGAAGTGCGCGATGGAATAATCACGCTGAAAGACGGCGACCTCCGCGCCATTGTTTTGGCCAATTCCATCAATCTTTCTTTGAAATCCGCCGACGAACAGCAGGCGATAATACTGCAATTCCAAAATTTTCTCAACACTTTGGATTTTCCAATCCAAATATCTGTTCAATCAAGAAGACTGGACATTAGACCCTATCTTCTTCTTTTGGAGAATAGAATGAAAGTGCAAAATGAGCCCCTGCTAAAACTGCAAACCAAGGAATATATGGATTTCATTAAAAATTTCACCGACTCGGTCAGCATTATGACTAAAAATTTTTTCGTGGTGGTGCCTTATACTCATACCGTATTAAAATCGGATATCGGAATAATGGATAAAATATTTTCCAGAAAAAACAAGGAGGAAGAGAGAGCCGCCAGACAAGTGGCTTTTGAAGAAAAAAGGTCCCAATTGGAAGAGAGAGTCGCCGTCATCCGGCAGGGACTGGAGCGTTGCGGGATAAAATCGGTCCAATTGGACAGCGACGCGGTAGTGGAAGTGTTTTATAAAGTTTTCAATCCGGGGGAAATAGAGGGGAAAATTAAATTGGAATAAGAATATGATGGATCCCGTTAGAAGCCGCGGTCGCAGAAAATTATATGATAAATAAAATAAAAACCAAGAATAAAAATTACAAGATAACCTTAAGTAGTCACGGTTTGACCGCGACCTGCTTCTAACGGGATGGACTTTTTAAAAAAATTATTTGGCAATAAAAAAATACCGGAAAACAAAGAAGCGCGGGCTTCTGTTTTAGCGGTCCTGCCGGAAGAAATTTATGAATCCGCCACCTTGGAACTGCAGGACGTTATCGCTCCCTCGGCTTTGAAGATTGAGCCGAAGTCCATCAATTTGGGTGATAAAATCGCTCGCACTTTTTTCATTATATCCTATCCGAGATTTCTGACCGATAACTGGTTTTCTCCGATAATCAATTTGGATAAGGTTTTTGATATTTCCATTTTCATCCATCCGATAGACACCTCGCTGGTGTTAAGGCAATTTCAGAAAAAAGTCGCCGAAGTGCAAAGCCAGATAAGCGTCCGGGCGGCGAAAGGAATGGTGCGCGACCCGATGCTGGACACCGCTTATGAAGATTTGGAGGGGCTTCGTAATAATTTAATACAGGCGCAGGAAAAAATGTTTGACGTAGGCGTTTATATCACCATTTACGCGGATAACGATTTGGAGCTTTTCAAAATAGAAAATGAAATAAAATCATTGCTTGAATCAAAGCTCATCTACATCAAGCCGGCGCTTTTCCAGCAGGAAGAGGGCTTCAAAAGCGTCATTCCGATAAATACCGACCTGCTGAAAATTCACCAAAAACTGAATTCGGAGCCGCTTTCCAGCATTTTCCCCTTTATCTCTTCCGACCTCACCTCCGACAAAGGAATACTTTACGGCATTAACCGGCATAACTCCAGTCTGGTTATTTTTGACAGATTTTCTCTGGAAAATTACAATTCGGTGACCTTTGCCAAATCCGGCTCCGGAAAATCCTACGCCACCAAATTGGAAATTTTAAGGTCGCTGATGTTTGACACCGACGTCATTGTGATAGACCCGGAGAGGGAATATGAATTTTTGACGGAAACCGTAGGCGGACGATATTTCAATATTTCTCTTTCTTCCGACCACCATATCAATCCGTTTGACCTGCCTATCCCGCGTGAAGACGAGACGGCGGAAGATGTTTTGCGTTCAAATATCATCAACCTAGTCGGGCTTTTCCGCCTGATGCTGGGCGGACTGACCCCGGAAGAAGATTCAATGATAGACCGGGCTATTTCGGAAACCTACGCCATCAAAGACATTACCCCGGAATCGGATTTTTCCAATATTGACCCCCCGCTTCTTTCCGATTTTGAAATGGTGCTGGCGGGAATGGACGGAAGCGATTCCGTTATCGCCCGCTTGGTGAAATATACGAAGGGTTCCTGGGCAACTTTCTTGAATCGGCCGTCCAATGTGGATATCAATAAAAAATTCGTGGTCTTTTCCGTCCGCGACATGGAAGATGAACTGAAACCGGTCGCTATGTATATCGTAATGCATTACATTTGGAACACCATACGCAAAAACTTGAAAAAACGCCTGCTGGTGGTGGACGAAGCGTGGTGGATGATGAAATCCGAAGACACGGCGTCATTTCTGTATTCCATCGCCAAAAGAGGCAGAAAATATTACTTGGGCCTTTCCACCATCACCCAGGACGCGGCCGACTTTATGAAGTCTTCTTACGGAGTTCCCATTATTACCAACTCTTCCATCCAGCTTCTTTTGAAACAATCTCCAACCACCATTGATATTCTGCAACAAACTTTTAACCTCACGGATGAGGAAAAATACCTTCTTTTGGAATCCAGCGTGGGGGAGGGTATTTTTTTCGCGGGCTTGAAACATGTCGCGATAAAAATAGTTTCTTCCTACACCGAAGACCAGATCATCACTTCCGACCCTTCACAGATATTGTCAAATAAGAAAGCCAAGCAAGAGCAGGAGGCGAGAGAAGTGGCGGAAAAACGGTAATTATAAAGCAAAAAGTTATAAAGTTTGTAAAGTAGATATGATATAATTAAATTATGTTAAAAGGAATTCCAAAATTTTTATTCTTATTTTTGCTTATAGCTTTTGCAAATCTTTTTATTTTGCCGTCTAAAACGCACGCAATTTCGCCTAACAGTATTTATGTCAATGTAGTTCCCGAAAATCCGGCCCCCGGCGAAAACACAAGCATTACTCTAAGCAGTTATGCCAGCAATTTGGACAGTGTTTTAATTTCGTGGTCCGTGAACGGCAAAAAGATTCTGTCCGGGGTTGGCAAAAAAACATTTTCCTTGAGCGCCCCGGCTTCCGGCGGAGAGGCAAATGTCACAGCCACGATAATGTTGCCCGACGGCAGTATAGAAAAAACAATAATCATAAGACCTGCTGTTATGGCCTTGCTCTGGCAGGCAAATGATTCTTATGTTCCGCCATTCTACAAAGGCAAAGCCCTGCCCACAGCAGATAGCCAGATAAAAATTGTCGCTCTGCCGGAAATAAAATCCGGTTCGCAAATGGTGAGTCCAAAAAATATGACTTATGCTTGGAAAAAAGATTATACAAACAATCCGGACGGTTCGGGTTATGGCAAGAATTTTTTTATTTATACAAGCGATTATCTGGATGATTCAAATAATATCAGCGTAACCGCTTCAACCCTTGACCAAAAATATTCGTCAAAAGCAAGCGTGGATATGCCGACTTTTCAGCCCAAAATCGTATTTTATAAAAATGACGCCAATCTGGGAACGCTTTGGGAAAAAGCGCTTGAAAACGGATACAGAATAAATGGCGATGAAATCATAGAAGCGGCGCCATATTTTATCTCTCCGAAAGACATACGGATTCCGTTCCTTGTTTGGAACTGGTCCATTAACGGCAATCCCGTAGAAATGCTGGATGTTAGAAAAAATTTAATACCGCTTAGGGCGCAAGCGGGAGTTTCCGGAACATCCAGAATAAAACTGGAAATTAACAACATTTACAAAATTTTTGAAAATGCCAGCAAGGAAATAAACGTGGAATTTTAAATATGAAAAAATCTTTGTTTTATATTTTAATACTCATCGCGCTAATCGGATTACTGGCTCCAATAATAAAAACCGGCGCGCAAGGCGGAGAGTACAATCTTTTGGCTCCCCTCCCTTGTACGGGCGGACCTGAAACGGGATGCGTTAATGGAAAACTTACAACCTTTGACCCCTCGCAACAGAGTAATTTGGGGGATTACCTGAACAAAATGATACCTCTGCTCATCGGCATCTGCGCCGTCTTGGCGGTGATAATGATCGTCAAGGGCGGAATTCAATATATGACAACCGAATCGATATCGGGCAAGGGGGCCGGCAAAGAAAGCATTAAAAATGCGATTTTGGGTCTTCTTTTGGCCCTCGGCGCCTGGCTAATACTTAACACCATCAATCCCAATATACTGAAAACCGATTTATCAAGCTTAAAGCAACAAACGGTAGAAGTAATAATGAATGAGGGACCGGAAGGAGAGGCAAATGCGGTGCTGGTTGATGCTGGCGCGCCACCGGGACCTACAGGTTCCTGTAAAGAAGGAATACAAAGAATCGCCGGCATCTCTGTGTGCGGAAGCATCGCGCAAGGGTTTAGAAATATGTTTGCCGACGCGTCCCAAGCTGGCTGTATCCTAATGGGTGGAGGATATAGATCACCGGAAGCACAAGCAAATCTAAGAAGAAAAAATTGTAACGGAGATACCACCAACCCAAACGCCAACTGTGTTCCGCCAACCGCGCTCCCCGGTCGATCAAGGCATCAGCAAGGTTTAGCTATTGATTTTAAATCCCCGAGCGGAGGGGCGCTTAAAGGAACAGACTTCTGTTTTTGGTGGTTACAAAACAATGCTAGCAGGCATGGTTTTTATAATTTATCAAGTGAGCCCTGGCACTGGTCAATTGACGGAAAATAATAAAGAAATATTTTTATGTCCAAAAGAAATTTTATACTTTTAATAATAATTCTAGTCATCATCGTAATCGGCGTATTTTGGTTTTTGTTTGCAAAACAAACACCAAGCACCGAAGAGGGAACAGGAGAAGGAATAAATTTTGGCTCAATGTTTAACCCATTCGGGCCCACCAAACCAGCCACTTCTCCAGCCACTCCTCCGGTTGATATTTCCGGCTATCAGCCCGAACCTACGTCAGAAATAGTCATAAAATTGAAAAAAATTTCCAGTATACCTATAGCCGGCTTCGCGGTTTTTAACAAAGAAAGATTGAAAGAAATCAACCCTACTCCAACTCTCCTCGAAGGAGAGGGCGCGGAAACGCCGGCCAAGCCAACCCCGCCACCAACCGAATTTATGCCCGCCTTAAGATATGTGGATAGAGCCACGGGAAATATCTATCAAACTTTTGCGGACAAAATAGAAGAGAGAAGATTTTCCACGACAGTAATCCCGAAAGTTTATGAAGCGTTTTTTGGTAATAAGGGCGAGTCCGTGATTATGAGATATTTAAAACCTGATGAAAGAAGAATAGAAACCTTTGTCGGCAATCTGCCGAAGGAACTATTGGGGGGAGACACGACAGAAAACAATGAAATAAAGGGGGCTTTCTTGCCCGCGGATGTTAAAGATGTTAGTTTGTCCTCCGATGGGGAGAACGTGTTTTATTTGTTTAATAGCGAAAATAATATAATAGGCGCAACTCTGAATCTCTTAACCAATAAAAAAACGCAAATTTTTGACTCGCCATTTACCGAATGGCTGTCGCAATGGCCGAACAATAAAATGATTACCCTTACCACTAAACCCTCGTCTTTGGTCCCTGGATATATGTACACGATGAATTCAGGCGGTCAAAATTTTAATCAAGTACTGGGTAAAATAAACGGGCTTACCACCCTCACGAGCCCCGACGGCAAACTGGCGCTTTACGGCGACAATAACTTGTCCCTCAGCCTTTATCACACGGATACAAAAACAATCGAACCTCTTGGGGCAAGAACTCTGCCGGAAAAATGCGTTTGGGGCAAAGCGGGCGATACCGTTTATTGCGCCGTGCCGAAATCCGCCGGCGGCGGTCAATATCCGGATACTTGGTACCAGGGAGAAGTTTCTTTTGACGACCAAATTTGGAAAATAGATATTGAAACAAAAAACGCGACTCTGGTCATAGACCCGGTTATGATTGTCGGCGGAGAGGAAATTGACGGCATCAAGCTGGCTATGGACGACGGCGAAAACTATTTATTTTTTGTGAACAAAAAAGATTCTTTCCTTTGGGAATTAGCGCTTAAATAGCCCCTATATATTTTATAACCACCCGTCGCTCGCGTCCGACTCCTATGGACTCCGTTTTTAAGTCGCTCGCGTCAGATAAAAACTCATGGATAACCCTTCTCTCAAAGGCGGACATTGGGTCCACTTCTATGTTTGATTTAAAATATCGGGCTCTCTCCGACATCATGTGCGCTATCGCGCGAATATTTTCCACCCGTTTTTTTTGAAAACCGTTGATGTCAACGAGAACGGACACTCCCTCAATGGGTGAGGGGGTCTTGTTTTCAATAATTCGGCGCGCAAGATGATTTAACGCGTGTAGTCCTTCGCCCTCTCTTCCTATAAAAAAATGCGGCTCTCCAACTTCAACCGAAACCCATATGTTTTTAGGCCCATTCTCCACGACAGAAATTTCATTCAATTTTACCGTGGTCTTTTCAATTAATTCTTTTATTAAATTTTGAATTTTCCCCTTTTCCATTTATTTTATGAACTTTATAACTTTCTACTTTATAACTGTTTTGAATGTTTTTTCTCGCTTCACATAAATCTGCTGGGCAACCATAAAAAGATTGCTCGTAATCCAATACAAAGCCACCGCGCCGGAAATGCTGTAAGCGATAAAAGCGACCACAAAAGGAAAAATGTATTTCATCTGCATGCTCATGCTTTTAGTAAAACTTTCTTGAAAAGAACCGCCAGTGCCAGAAAGATTTGAGGAAGCCGCAGGCTTTGGCATAAAATGCGCCTGCAAATATTGAGACACTCCCGCCAAAATCGCCAAGACTAAACTTTTTCCGCCGATATCAAGAACCCCTAAAAACATCATATTTATGCGCTCGGGAACATGAATAAAAGAATAAAGAAATCCGCCGTCAAAACTTATTCCTTTGTAAAAAACGTAATACAAAGCAAAAATAACGGGAATTTGAATTATAACCAAAAGACAGCCGGAAAATGGATTCACCTTGTGTTTTTTGTAAAGAGCGAAAGTTTGTTTCGCCTGCTCTTCTTTGCTGGCCCCGCTCGCTTTTATTTTATTAAGCTCCGGAGCCAAAATATTCATTTCCGCCTGGCTTTCAATGGATTTTTGGGAAAGCGGGAAAAGTATCAGTTTCACTAAAATAGTCAAGATAATAACCGCAATGCCGACATCTCCGCCGGGGATAATGGACACCAAAAGAGCCAGGGCGTTTAATAAAGGCTGATATAAAACGGCATTCCAGATATTTGAAAGCATTTCTTAATCTTACCCCGAAGTAAAATTTTTAGCAAAATTTTACTTTAATGGATCTGTGCGATTTTTTTGCCATGGATGGCAACGCAAAATACGCAGAAAGCCCAAGCAGATTCCTTTTAACGTTCCGTATTTTTCTATGGCTTGTTTTGCATATTCAGAACAGGAAGGATAAAAAACGCAGCTTGGTTTTTTGAAAATAGAAATATATTTTTGATAAAAATTAATCCCGTTAGAAGCCGCCCTCGCTAATAAGCGAGTGCTACGGTCACCTTGGGGCGATCTGCTTCTAACGGGATTAATGAATTTTATGGAGAATTGTTTTAACTTCATTTTCTAGTATTGAAATATTTTCTTCCGGCTTTTTAAAAATAAAAACACCCAGAAGTCCGAGAGGGAGGTCTTTAAAATGTTTTTGAAGCGCCAGATACCCTCGCCTTCTTAACAGATTTCTTTTAATCGCAAGTTTGGCTGTGCTTTTGGGCGCGATGAAAGAAATGCGCGGAACGGTAGAATTATTATTTAATATGAACTTAAAAGTCAAGCTTGGGGAATTGATGAATTTGCCCTCCTTAAAGATTCTCCCCACCGTCTTTCTGTCGGCTCTATTTTTCTTTTTGAGCATAATGGCTAAACCGCAAGTTTGACGCGCCCTTTTCGGCGTCTTCGCAAAAGAACCTTCTGCCCCGTCTTGCTTCTGGATCTAACTAAAAATCCATGAGCTCTTGCCCTTTTTCTTTTTTTGGGTTGGTATGTTTGTGACATATATAAAGTATATAACATTATCCACACATTATCAACAGGGTTAATAAGTTTTCAAACTACCATCTGTTTTGCAAATAGTATAATATGGGGCTATGAATATGAACACGAAACAGTTGTGGAAAAACTGTCTGGCGGAAATTGAATCCGGCATATCAAAAGCGAATTTCAGCACTTGGTTTAAAAATACGTCTATTGTGAAAGAAGATACCGGGGTTGTCTATATCGGGGTGCCCAACGAGTTTGTCCGCGATTGGCTTATAAACAAATACCACCGGCTTATCACCAAAACCATCGCGGACGCATACGAAAATATGCGAGCGGTGGAATATACTATTATCAAAACGGAGACAATAAAACAAGAGGCACCGGCCGTAAATGAAACCGCGGAAAAAGAATTGCCTTTAAGGGATTTATACATAAACCCGGAAGACAATTTGAATCCCCGCTATCGTTTTAATTCTTTTATTGTGGGAACTTTCAATGAACTTGCCTACGCCGCCGCCCAGGCGATAATAGAATCTCCGGGGACCAAATATAATCCGTTTTTTGTTTACGGAGGCACTGGACTTGGAAAAACCCACCTTATTCAGGCAATTGGAAATTCAATCAAAGACAAATATCCGAATAAAAAAGTGCACTATTTAACTCTGGAGAAGTTCGCGACGGATTTTATTAATTCTCTCCAAAGCAATAAAGCGAACTCTTTCAAAGAAAAATACCGCAAATATGATCTTTTAATCATAGATGACATCCAATTTATCGGTAAAATGGAAAAAATTCAGGAAGAGCTTTTTCATACCTTCAACACTTTCCACGAGAACAACAAGCAGATTGTTTTTTCCTCCGACAAGCATCCGAATTACATTCCAGAGCTGGCAGATCGCCTAAAATCCCGTTTTGCGGCTGGAATGATCGTGGACATTTCCGAACCGGAATATGAATCCCGTCTGGCCATTTTAAAAGTAAAACTTCGCGAACTAAATATTGAACTGGGAGAAGATTTGATTGAATACGTTGCGGGGGCCGTGCAGGGAAATGTTCGCGAGCTTGAAGGAAGCCTAAACCTTATCGTTTGCCAATATCGCTTGAAAAACAAGCCCCTTTCGCTTGCCGAGGTGAAAAACCTGCTAAAAAACAACATGCGACCCAAAAAAAATATGGCCATAAAAGACGTGGTGAAGATAGTGAGCGAATACTATAAATTGGAAGAAGCATCGGTTTATGAAAAAACCAGAAAAAAAGAAATTGTGAAGGCGCGACAGGTTGTAATGTATCTGCTTCGGGAAGATTTTAATGTTTCTTATCCCTTGATCGGGCAAAAACTGGGGGGGAAAGACCATACCACGGTTATTCACTCGTGTTTAAAAATTAAAACAGACTTGAAAAACGACCCACAACTTTTACAAGAACTGGAGCAAATACGAATTATGTTTAAGTAATAAAAAGTTATCAGACTTAAATAAAATGTTAAAAATAAAAAATAATTATATTTAATAACAACAAAAACACTTATCCACTTATTAACCTTGCTAATATTATTAATAATTTAAATATATAAAAATATAAACAATATATGAAAATAGAATGTTCAATGGAAAAAATCAAAGATGCGATTTCTCAAGCGGAAAGAATAACCGGCAAAAACTTAACTCTGCCGATTTTAAACTCCATTTTATTAATTGCCTCCGGTAAATCATTAAAACTCAGGGCGACAAACTTAAATCTTGGTATTGAAATTGAAATTCCCGCCAAAATAGAAAAAGAGGGAACCTTGGCCGTTTCCGGGTCCGTGCTAAACGCCGTTTTTTCCAATGTTTCTCAAAATGAAAATGTGTATCTTGAAGAGAAAGACGGAAATTTACTTATTAAAACAAAAAAAAGCCAAACAAAACTGAAAAGCCAGCCGCACGATGATTTTCCGACCATTCCGACAGTTTCCGGCACCAGTTTTGAGATAGAGTCAAAAAAATTAATTGAAGGCATAAAATCAGTTTATTATAGTTCTTCTGTTTCGGACATAAAACCCGAAATCTCAAGTGTTTTTATGTATGCCAATGGAGAGAATTTGGTTTTTGTTTCTACAGACTCTTTCAGGTTGGCGGAAAAGAAAATAAAAACAAAAGAATTCACGGAAACAATGCGAATTCTTATTCCCTTTAAAAACGTGGCGGAAATATTGAAAGTTTTCGGGGAATTCCAAGACGCTCTCAAGGTGTGTTTTAATAAAAATCAAATTTCCTTTTCTTCCGACAATATTTATTTGACCTCCCGGGTAATTGACGGAATTTTCCCCGACTATCGTCAAATTATTCCCAAAGAATCGTTGACGGAAGCGGTCGTGCTCAAACAAGATCTCCTAAACGCGCTTAAGCTCTCCAATGTTTTTTCAGATAAATTTAATCAGGTCAATCTTAAAATTTTACCAAAGGAAAAAATTCTAGAGCTATCGTCCGCCAACAACGATATTGGAGAAAACAAAACATATTTAGACGCAGTTATCAACGGAGAAGAGATTGAGTTGGGTTTTAATTATAAATATTTTTTAGACTGTTTCCAGTCAATTGCCACAGACAGCGTTTCCATTAAATTATCCGGGAATTCCAAGCCAATAATCATCTCCCCGGTTTCTGATTCGTCATTTACTTATCTTATAATGCCAATGAACAGGTAAATACGAAAAATATGCGAAATAATACGAAAAATAACGAAAATCTAATACAAAAATTTAATGAACGAGAATTTATTGAGAAAATTAAACCCTATTTTGCTTTAATGCGCGCTGGTGACTGGGAGCATGCCAAAAGAGTGGTTAAGTGGGTAAAAAAATTGGGGAAAGGAAGAAAAAACCTTAATTTTTTAGTTGTGGCTGCGTATATTCATGACATAGGATGGTTTGGTGTTGCACCTAAAGGGAAAATTGATTTAAAAGAAATGCTTAAACTTGAGTCCAAAGCTAATAAAAATTCTTCTAAGCTGATCTCAAAAATATTATCCGATCTCAAATTTACAGATTTAGAAATAAAAATAATAAATAAATTAGTTGCAGCTACCGACCGACATAAGTCTAAAACAGAGGAAGAAACAATAATTGTTGATGCTGATAATTTGAGTAAATTAGACATAGAACATTTCAGACAAAAATATCAGCCTAAAAGTTTTAAAAAACTAGCGGATTTGCTCGAGTCAGAATTACCAAACAGAATAAAAACCAAGAAAGGGAAAGAATTATTTTATAAACTTTTTTCTAATCTTAAAAAAGAAATTTCAAAAAATTAACAATGATAAATTCAAAGGATATTGAGAAAAAAGCTTGCAGTGAAAAAGTCATTTATCAAGAATTATCATATTTAATATGTGGAATTTTATTTGAGATTAAAAAAGAATTAGGGGAATATGCTAGAGAAAAACAGTATGGAGATTTATTAGAAAAGAAACTAAAAGAAAAAAAAATATCTTATGGTCGAGAAATTGCCATAGGGAATTCTGGAAATATTATAGATTTTTTGATTGAGAATAAAATCATACTTGAATTAAAGGCGGTTAGATTTTTTACGAAAGATAACTTCAGACAAATACAAAATTATTTACAGCAATCACAAATCAAACTTGGTATGCTTGTAAATTTCCGAGAAAAATATTTGAAACCCAAAAGAATTATCCGTATTGATTCCGGTCAATTTTCGTAATTTTTCGCATTATTTCGTATAATTTTTGTATCTATGATTGAAATAAAAGACCTGCTTGGACGTTTCAACAATATTCTTCTTTCCGAGGGGAGAAAAAAAGAAGCCGTTAAAAATGTCATCTCTGAAACTATTGGCATCCAAATAAAAAATCAAGATATAAAAATAAAAAACGGCATAATCTATTTAAGCATTAAGTCCATTTATAAAAACGAGATTTTTCTCAAACAAGACAAAATCCTTTCAAGGCTCAAAGAATCTTTTGGCAAAAAAATTCCGCGGGGCGTGCGGTAATTATTGTTCTATGCTGAATACCGCCGCCGTTTCACTGCGATTATAGACGACATCGTAAGAAATTATTTTCAATTCATTGTCTCTCTGTAAATTTTCCAATTCCTCCGGTCTAAAAGAAAAATTGAACGGAGCTTCTGTTGTTTCCAAATATAATCCGTTTATGAAAATATCTATTTTTTGCAAAGGAAAAAGGCCGGAGCTGGAAATTTTCAAGTCTATTTTTTGGTTGAGCGAGTAGATTTTTGCGCTGTTTGGCTCCAGAATTGAAACTTTTGGTTTTGCTGAATCAATATGCACGTCGTCCGTCGCGGTTGGCTTTTCTTCCAAGATTGTGGCGGAATATTTGTCTTTATTTTGCGTCCACCAATTTTGCACGGGTATTTCCCAGTGGTGAAACTGCGAATCATCGGTCGGGTTTGCGGGCGCCGCCTCCAAAATGTCATTTTTATTTACCCAATACAAAATTGAATGCACGTTTGTTATTACTTTTTCCTCTAAAGTTTCCTTGGGGGTGTTCTCGGTTGCCAATTTTCCGGAAATTTTATCTATAAAAAAGTTTTCATTTCCAAGCCATTGTCCGCGAAGCACCGGTTTTACTTTTATTTCATCAATTTCCAGATTCGGTTCTTCAAAACTTTCGTTTGGCAGATTTTTTAGCGCTTCTCCCATAAACTTATTCCAAATCGGACCAGCCATTGCCGCTCCGCCTTTCTTCATCGGCGTATTTTCATTGTTGCCAGCCCAAACACCAACCGCCAGAGACGGAGTATATCCGATAATCCAAGCGTCCTTATTACTGTTGGTCGTTCCCGTTTTTACCGCCACCTCTTTTCCGGGAACATATAGAGCGGAATGTATTCCAAAGGTCGGTTGCCGAGCTTCTTCGTCCGATAAAATATCCGAAATAATCAGGGCGGTATTTTTTGGTAAAACTTCCTGCGGTTTTGGCCGGAATTCTTCCAAAACTTTTCCTTTCAAGTCTTCCACTTTTAAAATCCCAGTATACGGATTTTTTATTCCATTATTCGCGAAAACTCCGTAAGCCGAGGTCATGTCCAAAAGCGACACTTCTCCGCCTCCGATAACAAGGGTCAGGCCGTATCGGCCGATATCTTTCAAGGTGCTGATGCCCATATTCTCCGCTGTTTTTAACGAGTCGGAAAGTCCGGCCAGATAAAAAAGTTTTACCGCCGGAATGTTGATTGATTGGGCCAAGGCGTCCCGCAGCGCTATCGGGCCGCGATGTTTTCCATCGTAATTTTTCGGCATATAACAATCATCTTGATTGCGCCCAGGCAAAGCCCGGCCGGAAGCGTCGCAGGTTGTTTGGAATTCCGTAGGCAGGTCAAAGAGCACCGTGTCCGGGGTAAAACCCTTATTGAAAGCGGTGGCGTAGATAAAGGGCTTAAAAGAGGAACCCGGCTGTCTGGCGGCCGTGGCTATATTGAAATTGCCGTCAATTGTCTTGTCAAAATAATCTCTTGATCCGACCATGGTTAAAATCTGTCCGGTTTTTGGGTCTATCGCCACCAGTCCTGCATTTTTTCCGTTCCAGTCTTTTTCATTTTTCAGCGCGCCTTCTTTTGCAACTTGCTCCGCTTTTTCCTGCAGACCAGCGTCAATGGTCGTGGTAATTTTTAATCCTCCGCTTTCCACCGAGGTGGCGCCGTATTTTTGCTCCAAATAGTCTTTGATGAAAAAAACAAAATGTGGCGCTTTGATGCCCCAAGTCGCCTGCGGAAGAAAAGCAACCGCTTCATTTTTAGCATTGTCATATTCTTCTCGGGTGATAAATTTAAGCTCTAACATTCTGGCAAGCACTAAATTTTTTCTTTCGTCCAATTTATTTCTATTTTTTCCATAGGGAGAAAGCATTGTTGGAGATTGAGGAATGGATGCCAAGTAGGCCGCCTCCGCCAAGGTCAAATCCCAGGCATTTTTATTAAAATAAGTCTTGCTGGCTGCTTCTATGCCGTAAATATTTCCACCGTAAGGAACCTCATTCAAATATGCCTCTAAAATTTTTTCCTTCGGCATAGAATTATCTATTTTCATCGCCAAAACCCATTCTTTTATTTTTCTGACATAACTCCTTTTTTGCGTCAGCAGGGCGTTTTTCACCAATTGCTGAGTAATGGTTGAACCGCCACCGCCTATGCCGATATGAAATAAATTTGAGAGAACTGCTCGGGCGATGGAAGTTATTCGGATTCCGCCGTGAGTGTAAAATTCAGAATCCTCAATGGCGACGGTTGCGTTTTTTATGCTTAAGCCCATCTGTTCAAAAGGCACTTCGGTTCTTTTGGCGTCTTGGTGTATGTCATAAAGCAAAATTTTTCCCGTTCGGTCGTAAATTTGAGTAGAATTTACAACCTTCCTGTTTCCCAAAGAATGAAAATCGGGAATTCTTAAAGAAGAAAGCATAATAAGGATTATTCCAGAGGATAAAATAAAAATACCCGCCAACAGCAGGGCCATGTTTTTCAGCAGTCTTTTATTTTTATATAATCTTTTCATCACCTTAATCATAGCAGAATATATGCTATAATCCAGAAACATGAAAGTGACAACAGATGAGAAAAAAATAGATGAAGTTTTAAATATTGGAGTGGAGGAGATTATTGAAAAAGAACACCTTTTTAATGCCATGAAGTCGGGTCGTCGTTTAAATATTAAATTCGGCATTGATCCAACCATGCCCGATTTACATTTAGGCCACAGTGTTCCTCTCAGAAAACTTCGCGCTTTTCAAGACCTTGGTCACTTGGCGGTTCTTATTATTGGAGACACTACAGCAATGATAGGTGATCCATCAGGCAGATCTGAAACCAGAAAACTTCTTAGTAGTACAGAGGTAAAGAAAAATATGAAAAATTATTTAAAACAGGCGGAAAAAATTTTGGACATAAAAAATACCAAAGTGGTTTATAACAGTAAATGGCTAGACAAGAATATGGTAACGATCCTCGAACTTTCTAAGGCTGGAAGCGTACAGCAGATTTTACATAGGTCTGATTTTAAAAAAAGAATAGAAAACGATCAAGATGTAACCTTGCTAGAAACACTTTACCCTCTTTTGCAAGGGTATGATTCTGTTGTGGTTAAGGCAGACCTAGAAATAGGCGGAACTGATCAAAAATTTAATTTATTAACAGGCAGAAGAGTTCAGCGATATTTTAAAGTGCCCGAACAAGATATTTTAACTCTTCCTCTTCTTGAGGGGACTGATGGAGTTAAAAAAATGAGTAAAAGCTATGGAAACTATATCGCCCTAGATGAAAAACCAGAAGATATGTATGGAAAGATAATGTCGTTGCCTGACTCTCTTATTATTAAATACTTCAATCTCTGTACTAATGTTTCGAGCGAAGAAGTGTCTGAAATAAAAACAGAAATGGAGCTAGAAAAATTAAATCCTAAACAAGCAAAGATGCGCCTGGCCCATGAAATCGTAAAAATATACCACGGAGAAAAGAAAGCCAAAGAAGCTGAAGAGAATTTTATCAAAACTTTCCAAAAAAAAGAAATTCCAGAGCTTATTGAAGAGATAAAAGCCGGTGCTGGCGAATTGCTAAGCGAGGTTTTGGTGAAAAATAAAATTTTGTCTTCCAAAGGGGAATGGCGCAGGCTTGTTTTGGAAAACGCCGTTCACGACCTGCTGAAAAAGAAAAATATCACAGACGTAAATTTAAAGATTTCAGAAAATTTAACTCTTAGAATCGGAAAAAAAAGATTTGTGAAAATAATAGTTAAATAAAAATATCCCGACGTTACATCGGGATATTTTTTTATCTGTCTTTGTCCGGATCTTCCTCGTCCAGCCCAAAGTCGGCTATCCCTTCAGGTATGTCCAATTCATTATCATCCATTTTAAAACCATCTTCTTCTCCCACTACCTCTTCATCGTCATACATATAAAATTTTTTAAATTTTATTTTTATCCCGCTGTCGCGGGAAACTGATAATGCCTATTTTGTATCAAAATCCAAAAAGATTGGCAATATAATATGTGGATAACCTTATCCTCTTAAATGCGCGAAGGCGGTCAGGGCGATAGCGACAGCGTCCAATTCATCGTCTGATTCTTGTCCGTTCTTCTGGCGGGTTTTGGAATTATCTATTTCAACAAGTATTTTTACCATTTTAATTATTTCTTCTTTGCTCGCCCTTCCGTATCCCGTGGTGGCTATTTTTATTTGCGGGGGAGAAGCTTCAAAAATTTTTAACCCCGCACGAGTCGCTTCGTAAATTGCCACTCCGCGCGCCTCGGCGACGCGCATTACCGTTTTGTGATTGGTATTCAAAAACAAAGTTTCAACGGAAAGAACTTCCGGCTTGTATTTTTTTATTACCCTTTTGACTTCCATGCCTATGAGATGCAACCGTTCAGAAAATTCCAACTTAGCGGATGTCTTGAAACATTCCGAAAAAAGCACGCGTTCCTTTTTGTCGTTTTTATTTTTTTCCAGTATAGCAATACCTAATCGCTCAAAACCCGGATCTATCCCTAAAATTCTCATAACATTGAAAGTTTAGCATTTTTTTAGACCTGTGGATAACTATTTTGCTTTTTCATTGCGGTAATATGTTATACTTCTTCTTGGTAACACCGCTCTTCCTCCTTTCCTCTTGGAAGTCGCCGTCCCCCCGGCGACTTCATCTGGGGCGCCCTCACCGGCGCCCTTTTTTATTGTACCCAGACATATTTTACTTAAACCAATTTATTTTGCTTTTTCTCTGGCAAGTCAAACCCTAAATGCTCATAAGCTTTACGAGTGGCGACGCGGCCACGGGGGGAACGTTCCAGAAGACCGAGCTGGATTAAATACGGCTCTATCACTTCTTCCACCGTTGCTTCTTCTTCCGACATGGCGGCGCCGATGGTTTTGAGGCCGACCGGTCCGCCGTTGAATTTTCCAATTAAGATTTCCAGGAATTTTCTGTCAGAAGAATTTAATCCAATATTATCTATCGCGAGCATCGCTAACGCACTTTTTGCCATTTCCTTACTGATAATTTTTTTGCCTGCCCCGTCGGTTCCGTTTTTGCGGAATCCTTCGGGGTGCACCTGCGCGAAATCCCGACATCGCTTCAAAAAATAATTTGCGGTACGGGGAGTGAAACGGCTTCGCTCGGCGATTTCTTTTAGCGCCCCTTCTTCCAGCTCCGTTTTTAAAAGCTTGCTGGACCGCTCTATGATTTTGGCAATCTCCTCATGGGAATAAAATTCCAAGCGAAAAACCCCGCCCGAAAAACGGGAGCGAAGGGGAGAGGAAATCATCGCAACGCGAGTTGTCGCCGCGATCAAAGTAAAAGGCGGCAGGTCAAGCTGGATGGTGCGGGCGGAAGGACCCTTGCCGATAATAATATCCAAAACACCGGATTCCATAGCCGGATAAAGTATTTCTTCCACCATTTTATTGAGCCGGTGAATTTCATCTATAAAAAGGATATCGCCAGTAGCCAAATTGGTAAGGATGGAAGCCAAGTCGCCGACTTTTTCAATAGCTGGACCAGAAGTAATTTTCATTTGCCTGCCCGTTTCTTTGGCGATAAGATGCGCGAGGGTGGTTTTTCCCAATCCGGGAGGACCATAAAAAAGAATATGCTCCGGAATATGCCCGCGCTCTTCAGCGGCTCTCAACAGTATTTTAACATTGTCTTTTATGTGTTTTTGGCCGATATACTCATCCCATCGAGTGGGGCGGAGGGTTTGGTCCAAAAAAGAGTCGTCATTATTAGCGTTTTTTTCCGGCATTGTTTTATTTGGATTTTTAGAGGTTTTACTTGACATTAGTTTAATATTATGCTATATTTGTAATGTTGTTGTTTTATCAACATAGTATGCACATAGCTATACACATTATAGCATTTGCCGTTCTTTCCATATAGTATAATTATTTTAAGAGATTACAAGAAGGCATTAATCTCTAAGCAATCAGCCAACGGTTATACGAATTTGCATAGGACGTTTTGGCGCTTTAATTAGTTTGCTGGTACTATCCTATAATTTTTCGTTACTCTTGGGGCCTAGCCCCAAAAGGATTGTTTAGAGATTAATGCTCTCTTCAAGAAAGCATTATAAAAAAATGAATAGCAATATAAAACATTTTAATATTTTTGATTTCACAAATAGTTTAACCGCAAACTATTATTATTCACACCTTCCTGGGGAGGCTAGTTTAAGGTGCCGAATAAATAGTATGAGTAATACATAAAAAAACTACTAAAAAATTTCGACTTCTAAAACTGATCTCACGGGAGGTCAGTTTTTTTGTTCTTTGAAAACAGAAGGAAGGAGGTGGTAACCGCTACAGTATTTCGCAACCGTCGATGAACTGAAATGGTAACACGTAAACAAAAAGGAGTTCGCCATGAATACCAAGAAGACCGTCGAACATTGTGAAGTCTGCAAAAACAAGAACGGTGGAGCTTCTTGCTCCTGCGGGAAAACTCACCCCCTCAACGACAAGGGCGAGATGATAACTTCCGACGGTGTATGTAATTCTTGCGGGAGGGTTCATGAAATCGACCCGATTACGGGGAAGCTCAATACCAGAAACTGTTGGTACTAAACCGCGCGTAACGTAATCACGCAGATATCAAATCATGAGGGAAAATCCCTCAAAGGCCGGCACATTATGTTGCCGGTCTTTTTTTATTTGCATTTTGGGTATCGTAGTTGTGAGGTTTTGTTTAATAATTATTAAGAAATATCACCCCCTCGCCCCTTGGGCACTCCCCCTTCGCAAGGGGAGCAAAATACAATACATGGCGTGGCTATTTAGAATTTTTCCTCCCCTGCGAAGGGGAGGTGCCCTTTAGGGCGGAGGGGTGGGTACTATCTCTAATTTTCATCAATACACTCTCAACGTTTTTGTCTATTTCACTATTCCAAAATCTTAATACTTTTATTCCCAAAGTTTCCATATAGTCATTTCTTTCTTTGTCGTATTCTTGTGCATCTAAATGCTGTGAGCCGTCTATCTCAACCACTAAATTTTTTTCTTTGCAATAAAAATCAGCAATATACGGTCCTATGCCGTGTTGTCGTCTAAATTTCACGTCCAAATTCTTGCCCTTTAAATAAAACCAGAGTTTCAATTCTTGCGGGGTTAAAGATTTTCTTAATTCTTTTCTGCGAGGTAAAAATTTTGATTTATTAAATATCTCATACATTAATTCAATTATATATCACCCCTCCATTTTTTGTTTACAAAAAACACCTCCCCTTCGCAGGGGAGGAAGAAGACCCACATGTTCTTTTATGTTGGTATTTTCCTTTCCTGCGAAGGAAAGGTGGCTCGATGTATTCATCGAGACGGAAAGGTGAATTTCCTGTTTTTTATTCCTCGTTTAAATCAACCACGCTTTGCACTTCTTCTATTGAAGTAATACCGTTTAACATTTTTACCACTCCATCTTGGCGCATAGATAAGATTCCCTGCGTTCGAGCAACGACTTTTATTTCGCGCTCGCTTGGATTTTCCGGCATTATTTTTTCTATCGCTTCGTCCGTTCTAATCGCTTCAAAAATACCCATTCGCCCTTTATAGCCGGTCAGATTACATTTGTCGCAACCGACGGCCGAAAAGAGCTTAATCGGCGCCTCCGGATTAATATCATAATTTGAGAAGCTTTTGCCTTCTTCTTTTATGCTATCCATAATCAATTTTATGGTTTTTGCTTCTTCTTCGGTGGGAGGTTTTTCTTTTTTACAAAAAGCGCATAGTTTGCGAACCAGACGTTGGGCGATAGAAAGAGATAAGGCGGAAACCATTATTTTTGGATTTACTCCAAGATCAATGAGGCGGGGGATAGCTCCGGCAGCGTTATTGGTATGCAGAGTGGAAAAAACTATATGGCCGGTAAGAGCCGATTGTATGGCTATTTCAGCAGTTTCTCGGTCGCGAATTTCTCCGACCATTACCACATCCGGGTCTTGGCGGAGCGCTGAACGCAATCCTTCCACGAAGGTGTATCCTTTTTCGTCATTTGTCTGAGTTTGGGTTATGCCGGGCAAATGATATTCTATCGGGTCTTCAATAGTTATTATTTTTATTTCTGGAGAATATATTCTTCTCAAAAAAGCGTAAAGACTGGTAGTTTTTCCGGAACCGGTTGGACCGGTAACTAAAATTAAGCCGTTTGGCTTTGTAATTTCTTGTTCTATGACGGAGAAGAGATATGGTTCTATTCCCAGCTCTTCAAGTTTTACTTGGATAGACTTCGGATCCAAAATACGCATCACGATTGATTCGCCATAGGCGCCGGGGATAAGAGAAGCGCGAATGCTTATTTCTTCTTTTCCCTCCATAATGCTAAAACGGCCGTCCTGCGCTATTTTGGAAGTTAATTTCATGCCGGACAGCAATTTAATACGAGAATTGAGCAGACGATACACATCCAATCCAAAGAAGTTTGTATCTTGCAATACGCCGTCAAGGCGTAATCTCAATCGGCCTCTTTCCTGTTCGGGTTCTATATGAATATCGGAAGCTTTTACGGCGATGGCGCCGGCCAAAATCACCTCCAAAAGGCGGGAAATTTTATGAATTTTATTCCCCTCCAGCGCTTCGGTCACCATTTTTTGAATATCCTGTATCTTCTCTATCTTTTTTGATATTTCTCTTAAAACTTCTCCGGAAATATCTATTCCTCCAACCCTGGAACTTTCCGCCATGGAAATTTCTTTATACCTATCCCAAGCCTTATTTATGCTGGCGGTGGACACCATATAAAAAGTGGGAAGCAAGTTTTTTCTTTCCATATCCTCCCTCAATCTTTTTAAAAGATCATCATTAGGAGAACGCGCGGCGATAAAGATATTTTTCCCAAAAAGCTTAAATGGCGCCACATTCATTTCTCTGGAATCCTTTTCAGAGATCGCTCGAAGCGCTTCATTGTCTATGCTTAGGCGAGACAAATCAACGTAAGGGAGGTGATATTTTGATTCGGCCAGCGTCGCTACCAGCTGTTCTTCTTCCCGCTTATGCAGATCTTCCAACTGTTTATTTTGTTTTTCTTCATCAAATGAAGCCATCAGACATGAATTATACCAATAAACGAAGGACAAAAACAATGGTATAATTGCGCAATGTCTAAAAACGATAAAACATTAGTGTTGCTCGACGCTCATGCTATAATCCATCGCGCCTATCATGCGTTGCCGGAGTTTTTGTCTTCAGGGGGCGAACCCACGGGTGCTCTGTACGGGCTTTCTAGCATGCTGATGAAAATAATTACCGAGCTGAAACCGGATTATATTATTGCTTGTTATGATTTGCCGCAAAAAACTTTCAGGCACGAAGCTTACGAAAAATATAAATCCGGCCGAGCGAAAGCCGACGAAGCTCTTGTTCTGCAATTAAAAAATTCCCGCCGGATTTTTGAAGGTTTCGATATTCCTATTTATGATGCGCCGGGTTTTGAAGCGGATGACATTCTGGGAACGATAGTGGAAAAATATAAAAAAAATGAAAACGTAAAAATTGTCATCGCCTCGGGAGACATGGACACGATGCAACTGGTAGATGACAAAAAAGTGCAGGTCTACACCCTCAAAAAGGGGATTAATGACACCATTTTATATGACGAAAAAGCAGTTATGGAGAGGTTTCATTTTAAGCCAGAATTATTGCCGGACTATAAAGGACTGCGTGGCGATCCGTCGGACAATATCATCGGCATCAAAGGCATTGGCGAAAAAACGGCGGAAACTCTAATTTCAAATTTTGGGACCATAGAAGAAATATATAAAAAAATTAAAAAAGACGAAAAATCTTTTATCAAAGCCGGTGTTAGTCCAAGAATAATTGAGCTTCTTAAGAACAACGAAGAAGAAGCGCTATTTTCAAAAACCCTAGCAACTATTCGCGCCGATGCGCCGATAAATTTTATTCTACCCCAAAAAACTTTTTGGGAAAATGTAAATCCTCAAAAAATAGAAGAAGTTTTTACCTTATTTGAATTTAGAAGCTTGTTCGCGCGTTTGAAAAATTTTCTTAATAACGGAGGTCAGGAGAAATTTGAGAAAGAAAATTTTAGAGCTGGTCTGGCTGGGGTAGGGGACCCAGAGAACCGAGGACCCGAAAAAACTTTGCTTTCTCAAATTTCTCCCGTGAAACTGCAAGAAGCCAGTATCGCGCTTTGGCTGATTAATTCCGATATTCCCAATCCACAAATGGAGGATATTTTACTTTTTGCGAAGACAAAATCTTTTGAAATAGCTCATGAATATATTTTTGAAAAATTAAAAGAGCAGAAACTGGACAAAGTATATGAAGAAATAGAGCGTCCGATTATTCCCATAGTTAAAAAAATGGAGGATTATGGAATTTTAATAGATAAAAAATATTTTGAAAAATTGTCAAAAGAATATCATGCCGAATTGGATATTTTAACCAAGAAAATATACAAAATGGCTGGCGCGGAATTCAACATTAATTCCCCCAAACAATTAAGCGAAGTGCTTTTTGACAAGATGGGGATGAAAACGACAAAAAAGAAAAATGCCAGTGGCTCTTTTTCCACCAAAGTTTCAGTATTAGAAGAATTGGAAGAAGACTATCCGATTATAAAAGAGATTTTGGCTTATCGGGAGTTGCAAAAACTGCTTTCCACCTATATTGACGTGATTCCCAAAATGGTTGCCGAAGACGGCCGTTTGCATGCTAAATTTTTACAAAATGGCACCACTACCGGTCGTTTTTCCTCTCAAGACCCGAATTTGCAAAACTTGCCGATCAAAACGGAACTGGGCAGGAAAATCCGAGGCGGCTTTATCGCTCCAAAAGGCCGCAAGCTCGCCGCTTTTGATTACAGCCAGATTGAGTTGCGGGTGGCGGCGATGCTTTCGGGCGACAAAAAAATGACGCAGATTTTTAAAGACAAAAAAGATATTCACGCGGGAGTGGCCTCATTTGTTTTTGGCGTCCCTTTGGAAAAAGTAGACAGCGAAATGCGCCGTAAGGCAAAAGTGATAAATTTCGGCATCATTTACGGTATGGGGGTTTCTGCTTTGCGGAAAAATCTCGGTGGTACGCGCGAAGAAGCGCAGAGGTTTTATGATAATTATTTCAATCAATTTTCCGGCGTGCGGGATTATTTGGAAAAAGTGAAAGAATATGCCAAGAATAATTTTTATACCGAAACATTATTCGGCCGCCGGCGATATTTTCCCAACATAAACTCCAAAATTCCCTTTTTAAGAAATATGGCCGAACGCACGGCCGCCAATGCCTCGCTTCAGGGCACGGCTGCCGACATTATAAAACTGGCTATAAGATACGCCGAAGAAGATTTAAAGAGCGCGAGGTTATTGGACAAAACGCGTCTTGTGCTTCAAGTGCATGACGAGTTGGTTTATGAAATAGACGAGGGCATCTTGTCAGGGGCCGCAAGAATAATAGAAAAAGCGATGGAAAGCGTGATAGAGAGGTCGTATTTGCATTATAAAACCGACATCCCGCTGGAAGTGCATTCCGGTTCCGGAAATAATTTGATGGAGGTCAAATAAAATTTCTGTTACCCCAAAACTATGCTAAAATACAGAGATGAAAACAGAAAATCAAAATTTCCAAAAACACAGAGTGCATGAGACTTTGGCGCATTCATATTCTCTTTGTTTTGCTCTTTTTTTGGCCGGCGCGGGCTTAGATATTGCTTTCAATTTCAAAGTTTCTGACAGTTTTTTGATGGCTCCCATCGGCGTTTTCTTTTTAATATTCGGCACCTTTTTGATACTCTGGGCGCAAAAGACCTCTCGAAATTTAAAAAAGGAAAATATCAGCAAAGAAACTTTTTATCACGGACCGTATAAATATACTCGTGGCCCGACACATTGGGGAATTTTTTTCTTAATTATCGGTTTTGGGATGATTGTGAACACTCTTTTCATAATTTTATCTGCCCTTGTTTCTCTTCTCGTCTCGAAGTTCACTTTTTTAGATAAGCAGGAAAAACTGCTTGAAGAAAAATACGGCGCTCCGTATCGGGAATATAAAAAAACAGTAAAATTTTAACCATGATATATCTTTTTTCCGGCGATGACGCTAAAAACAAAATTTTAAATTATGAGAAATTTATAAAGTCCATACCAAAAGACACAGAGACTTTTTTTATAAGCAGGAATAGTTTTAATCCGATTCAAATTGAAAGTTTTTATTCCGGCGCCAGTCTTTTTTCTGTCTTAAGCGCCATAATTTTTCAGGAAATTTTTGAACACGAAGAAACGCGCGATTTCGTTTTAGAAAAACTAGGTCTGATGGGAGAATCAGTCAATACTTTTATCTTTTTAGAAGGCAAGTTAAACAAACCGATATTGGATGCTTTTAAAAAAGCCAAAGCAGAACTAAATATTTTTGAATTGCCGAAGGAAAAAAAAGAGAAATACGATAATTTTTTGGTGGCGAATGCTTTTGCCGATAAGGACAAACTTAATACCTGGATTTATTTTAGACAGGCGGTGGACATCGGAGTCTCTTTGGAGGAAATTGTCGGCGTTCTTTTTTGGAAAATTAAAGACATGACTTTAAAAAAGAATTTCAGCAAATTTTCCGAAAAACAACTCAAAAATTTTGCTTCTCGCCTTTCTTATCTTCTGCCCGAAGCTCGAAAAAAAGGGCTAGACGCCGAGTCTGCCCTGGAGCAGTTTTTGCTTGAAGCGTTCTAAAAGTGTGGTATTATCAAATTTGTGCGTATTAAAATAAAAACAATTAATATCCGCCCGTAGCTCAGCTGGTAGAGCAGCTCCCTTTTAAGGAGAAGGTCCTCGGTTCGATCCCGAGCGGGCGGACACTTTACTGTTGTTTCTGGAGCCAATCAATCATTTTTTGAAAGGTGGCAGGGCCGGCTTCTCCGTCTGCCGTCAGCCCTTCGGCTTTTTGGAAGTTAATCACATCCGTTTTAGTGCCGGGGCCGAAATCGTTGTCCACTCTTTTAGAAGTGTTATTATAAGTATTCAAAAAAGTTTGCAAAGTCCCCACTTTGGTGCCGGCAGATTTTTCTTTTATTAAGATATTATCGTCTATCAATTTTTGCAAGGTATTTATAAGGTCCTGATATTTGGAAGGAGCGCTGGCGGGTTTTGAGGGAGCGGGTTCCGGACTTGATGGCTGTTCCGGCTCCGACGGCTGTAAGGCCGCTAATTCTTTTTTTAATTCTTCTATTTCTTTTGCCAGTTCCCAGTTCTTTTCCTCAAGCGCCAGCTGTTTTTGTTTGCTGACATATATGTCTCCGGGTTGAATTGTCCGCACCGCCCAATAACCCAGAAGGCCAAGGCCGGCAAGGATGATAATTGAAAGCAATATAAATTTGAAATTTTCCATAGCCAAGACATTATAGCAAAAAAATATCGCTATGATAAGATAAGCCAATGCGAAGGGAAAATATTTTAGTCTTGCATAATATCCGAAGCGTGGAAAACGTCGGGGCGATATTTCGCACCGCTGATGTGGCAGGAATAGACAAAATTTATTTGACGGGCTATACGCCCTTGCCGATTGACAGGTTTGGCAGAAAAAGGAAAGATTTGGCAAAGTCCGCGCTTGGGGCAGAGGAGCTTGTTAAGTGGGAACAAAAGAAAAACATTTTGTCACTGCTTTCCAAACTAAAACGAGAAAAATATTTTATCATCGCGATCGAGCAAGATGAAGATTCGATTGATTACAAGAAGGCAAAAACCAAAAATAAGAACGCCTTTATCGTTGGGGCAGAAGTGGAAGGATTACCTCAAAATATTCTCAAAAAACGCGATGTGATTGCCGAAATTCCAATGAAAGGAAAAAAAGAGTCCTTAAACGTCTCTGTGGCAACAGGGATAGCTTTATTTAGAATGCTTGGCGTATAGGGCAGAAATGCGCGCTACGGCTATTAACTGTGCTAGGCAAGACCTAGCACAGTTGTAGCAATTAATTATCCAAATAAATCCTTATAATTTATCCATTCTAAAATTTCTTTTTTGAAACTTTGCTCAGAAGGAAAATAATCAGGGTAGGCATCGCTATTTATGATAGAATTCTGTTTTCTCTTTGCACCCAGATAATCAAGATAGCTTGAATACTTATAGTTATCAAGATATTTTAACACCTCTTTTTTATTTTTTATATCGACATCCTTCCAGTTTTTTTGAAAAAGTTTTGTTGGATTTAAATTAATATAAGAAAATATATATTTCAAATATTGATTAGTATCCAAATATTTTGACTTAAATTTACCTTCAAAAAGTCCTCCAGTTCTGCGATATTTTTTATTGTAATACATTACATAGGCCGTGCATAGTTTCTGCATAAATTTACTTATACCATTTTTATCCTTTTCTGTTGTCAAGAGATGAAAGTGGTTGGGCATTAAACAATATGCTCCGATTTCCACTATTCGTTCTCCTCTTTCCCAGAGATAGGGGTCCCCCTCACTTCTTTTTACTAAAAAGGTTCTGAAATTATTTTCAGAATTACAAGTGTAAAGCAGGGTAATAAAATGCCAATAATCCTCCGCGTCATTAAATATTTTCTGTTTACTGTTACCCCGGTTATATAAGTGATAGTATTCGCCGGGCGCAAAGGATACTTTTCTTATAGACATAGAAATATCATAGCAAATAAACTGTGCTAGGCAAGACCTAGCACAGCGTTCACCTTTGATGTACAGAACAAAAATGCGCGCTACGGGCGCTGATAACTTTTCTTTTTATTATTCCTTTACATCCTTTCTTTCTGCATTTTTCTCCTGTGCGACGGTAGGCCTTGTGGTGGAGCTGGAATTTACCTGGCAAGCCATAGATATTTTTATAATCTGACATTGAATCTCCGCCGAAATTAATTCCTTTTGTCAGTGTTTCTTTTATTGCTTTGAAAATTAATTTCATTTCTTTTTCTTTGATACGGGAAACTTTTCTTTCTGGATGTATCCCAGCCCGCCAAAGTATTTCATCGGAATAAATATTACCAATGCCGGCAATGACGGTTTGGTCCATCAAGACTGTTTTGATTTTGCTGTTTGGTTTTTTATTTAAGCGCTCTTTTAATTTTTCCAGAGTGAATTTTTTATCCAGCGGTTCTGGCCCAAGATTGGTAAAATAACTATTTTTTGTGCCTGCCCCGTAGGAAGTTGCAGGCTTTCCTTCGGGGTCTAATAAAGTAATTTTCCCAAATTTGCGAATATCTGATAGAACTAGATAATTTTTGTTAGACAAAGTAAAAACCGCATGGGCAAATTTGATTTTCGGGTCTTTGCCATAAAAAAGATAGCCGGTCATTTTCAGGTGGATCAGGATAGTTTTGTCATTATTTAGATTTATTAAAATATTTTTTGCGCGTCTTTCCACCGACAGAATTTTTTTATTTAACACTTGTTTTTTGAATGAAGGGAAAAATTTTCGGTCAGCAATCGTGCCCTTTTTGCGCTTGTCTTTGGTGGATAAATCTGTCCATACGTCTTTTATAGTAAGGCCCAATATGGTCTTTTTTAAACCCCGCACGGTTGTTTCTACTTCCGGCAATTCAGGCATGGTATTATTATACTACGATGAAAAAGGTTTTATTTATAATATTTCTGGCGGTTTTATTTATTCCTGTTTTTGAAGTCCGGGCGGGAGCAACGCCCGTTAAGATATTGTTGGTTCCCGGTCACGATAATGAAATCTGGGGCGCGCAGTATGGAAATATAAAAGAAGCGAATATGAATTTGGCTTTGGCTACCCGTCTTTATAACCTTCTAAAAAAAGACAGACGATTTGAAGTTCATATCACTCGCGACGATGAAGGATACGTAGAAGAATTTGCTGATTATTTTTCCAAAAAAAGGGAAGACATTTTAGCTTTTAAAGAAAATGCTAAAAAAGAAATGCAAAACAAAATTGCTAATGGAAATTTTATTGAAAAGGAAAATGTTTTCCATAATACAGTTTCAGAAAATACTTCTATCATTCTTTACGGCCTCAATAAATGGGCCAATGAAAATAAAATGGACGCCGTTATTCATGTTCATTTTAACGATTATCCAAGACCGACCAAATGGACGATGGGTAAATACAAAGGTTTTGCCATTTATATGCCGGACGGGCAAATGGCAAACTGGAAAGAAAGCGGACAACTGGCCGCCAACATATTTATGCAATTAAATAAAAAATATATCACTAGCACTTACAAAAAAGAACTGGGAGGACTAGTTCCGGACCAAAAACTGATAGCTTTAGGCTCCAACGGCACGCTTTTGCCCAGTGTCCGCTCCATTTTGGTGGAGTACGGCTATATTTACAGGTTTGGAAATAGTGCCACGCGGCATAAGGCATACAACGAAATGGCGAACTTCACATTCGCTGGTCTGAAAAACTATTTTTTTAAAAAATAATTTTATTTTCCGCCCAGAATTTTCAGCGCTTCGCGGATTTTGGTGTTGGTGTTCGCATCGGGAGATACCCCCTTTAAAGCTTCGCGAGCTTCGTTTTGAGAATAGCCCAAGGACTTCAAGGCCTCAAGAGAATCCAGTTCTTCTTGCAGGGAAGCTCCGCCTTTTTCATCTTTCATTCTTTCCGCCAGTTTATCGCGCAACTCAATTACGATTTTTTCCGCCGTTTTTTTGCCGATGCCGGATATTTTCGTGAGATAGCCGATATCTCCCGTGCTTATGGCTCTTTTTAGTGTATTAATTGTAGCAACGCCCAAAATTACAAGAGCCCCTTTCGGCCCGATGCCGGAGACATTTATAAGCATCTCAAAAAATTCCAGTTCTTGGCGGTCTAAAAATCCATATAAATCAAAAGCATCCTCGCGGACATGCGTATGAAGCCAGAGGAATATTTCTTCATTAAGCGAGGCAAGACCTAGCGCGCCAGGTCTTGCCTCGCTTATATTCATGTTTATCTTATAGCCCACTCCGCCTGTTTCAACAATCAGAAATTTTTCTGTTTTTAAGATAATTTTTCCCCTTATGCTTCCAATCATCTCTTAATCATACTCCAAGCAAGCGTTTTTTATAATTGACGGAGGTTGCCAATTCTGCTATAACTTTAAATGGAAATAAGAGGCGAGAATTTTCTTGCCACTGGTCCGGCCAATCCGGAAATGTTTTTTGAGAGGAGGAAAAAGTGGATATCGTTCGGTTGTTTCCCCGTGAGATTATCCGCATCGGTCCGACTCACGGAGAGGAATTTACGGAAGATATCTTTCCGGGAGGAATCCACGGGATAGCTCTTCCCCGCGATCAAAATCTGACCGCGGAGGTAGAGGTTTATGTTTATGAGGTGGTTAAGCTTGGGACTTTCAAAAGTATCCCAGATATTTTTGAAAGTCTTGGTAACGGTCATCCGCCCTTGCGGACAGCCGCTCAAGTGATTCGATTCTACGGTGACCATCGGGACAAGATTTCCGATGGCAATTTTTTTCAAGTCGGCTCCTTTATCGTTGAGATACTCAGGTTTGAGGAGCTCGGGTTTGCGGTGAACACTCTCCCGCTTTCACATAACCCAACCTGGTCGCCAGGCGTTCGCTTGATTTGTCTGGCGGACGCATCTCCGAGCCGCAATTAGCGGCTCTTTTTCTTTTATTTTTCAATTGCCTTTTTAAAAATTTTTTGCTACATTAAATATATGCCCATAACCCAATCAGCCAAAAAAGCGGTTCGCAATTCATTGCGCAAGAAAGCCTTTAATGACCAGCGCAAAAAAGCGATGAAAGAAATAATCAAGAAGATTGAAAAAATTGCCAAAACCGACAAGGCGGAGGCCGTTAAAATGCTTTCTTCCGCTTTCCAAGCCATAGACAAAGCGGCCCAAAAAGGCGTAATCAAAAAAAACAACGCCGCCCGCAAGAAAGCCCGCTTGACAAGATTAATTAAATAAACAAAAAACCCGCCGAAAAGGCGGATTTTTTGTTGAAGAGAATGCTACGCGCGTTGCACGTTCACGGCATTCAATCCTTTCGGCGATTCCTCTGTTTCAAAAGAAACAGCGTCGCCTTCTTTGAGCTCGTCAAAGGTTACGCCCACCAAAGAATTGCTGTGAAAGAATAAATCTTTCGCCAATCCTTCTCCGGCGATGAAGCCGAAACCTTTATCAGTGAGTCTTTTTATAGTACCAGTCATTGATATTTTTATTTAAGTTATTAAATTACAAATAGATAACTAAGAAATCGACTCTTTTCGCACCTACTTTGTTTGTCAAATATAGCGTGTTCGAGTGCATTTGTCAAGCTATTGACAAAAAACCAATTAGGTGTATTCTATATAGATATAAAGTTCCCCCGCCCGACGGTCTCAATTAGAACGCTCACCTTTTTCATTTTTCCTCCGATAAGCTCGGAGCTTTTTTTGTTTTCGGCATAATTCAGTGGCTTCATTG
>LBZL01000005.1 GCA_000994705.1 Candidatus Nomurabacteria bacterium GW2011_GWB1_40_7
CTTCCGTAATATATTCGTGGAGTTTAGGGGTTTTACTTTAAAAAGAGAAGTAGATATAGTAAACGCACTAAATAATCGAAGGCGTTTCCTATCTAGCTAATGCATAAAGACTTACGAAGATTAAATGCCTTAGCTATATATTTATAGAGAAGGATTTTTAAGTGAATAGAATATTCTTTGATTATGGGGCCGTGGGGTAGCCTAGTTAGCCTTCCGTCATGGGGTGGCGGTGACCCGGGTGCGAATCCCGGCGGTCCCATTTCGTTCGCCGCAGCGAGAAGCTTCACAGCAGCTTCAGAAAATTGCGAGAAAGCTCGCAGCAAGAGCGAATCGAAATATATAAAATCGCACTGCGAAGATATTGCTTTCCATTTGTTATTATTTATTAGAAGATTGTTGAAGGGTGAATGAAATAAATAAACCATGACTCGCTTTGATATGGTTTTTTCTATGAAAAAAACCAAGATTTATTTAGAATTTTGCGTATTTTATAGTAAATAAAAGTATAAATAATATTAATTACCCAAGTTTTCCTTGAAATTTAGTCACTACAAATTTTATCGAAGGTAAAACCGATACATTTATATACTGGTAATGCCTAACATAGGCATTACTATGGCATTCATAAGAAAAAAGAAAGTGGGAAAAAATGTTTACTTAGAAAAAGTTGAGAGTTATAGAGAGGATGGAAAAATTAAACAAAGGGTCTTAGAATATCTAGGAAAAGAAATTAATGGACAACCCGTTAAGAAAGTATTTACTAATAAAATACAAATACAGAGTGTAAAACAAAGTTTGGATGTTTTAGCAATAGATAAAATTGCTGAAGATTTAGACATTAAAGAATTGGGAAATCCTTATGTTCTTTCTCTGGTATATTCACAATTATTAGAAAACAAAAGTATAAACAAACTTGAAGGTTGGATGAAATATGACAAGGTATCTGTAAAAAAACTTTATGAGTCTTTAGCTGATGTTGATGACGCCGATTTTGAAAAGGTAAATGATAAGATGTTATCCGTTTTTAGTAAATATGAAAAGATATCTAAGGCTACAATTATTGATGTAACTGATACTTATTTTGCTGGAAGCAGTTTAAATATTAAAAAAAGAAAGGGAAAAGATAATCAAGTAAGCAAATTAACTCAAATAGGTTTAGCAGTTTCTTTTGATAACGGATTTCCTATTTTTCATAAGCAATATCATGGGAATCTTTCTGGAATAAATATATTTAAGGATATGTCTTTAGAGTTAAAAAATAAAGGAATATCGTCGGTAATTATGGATAGAGGAATGTTATCTAAAGAAAACATAGAAATAGCTTTAGAATTAAAATTTCAAATAATTGCAGGTTTGAGAAAAAATTCTACTTTGATTAAAAAGTTTATTGAACCAATAAATCGAGAAGATATTTACTCTGCAAAATGCAGAGTTCCTCTAAAGAAGACAACTGTCTTCATAAAAGAATTTGATTATCTTAATGGAAAATTAATTGTTGTTTATAATCCGGGATTGGAATATGTAAAAAAAGAAATTAATTTTGAAAAAGAAATTGATAGCAATTTTGATGTAGGATATTCGCTGATTTATCATAATACAAAATATTCTTCTGCAGAAGTTGTAAAAAGATATTATGACAAAGAAATGGTTGAAAGAGCATTTAAACAATTGAAGGGTGTATTAAGTTTGCGGCCCATAAGAGTTTGGCTTTCAAATCATGTTACAGGTCATATAAAAATTTGTTATCTTGCCTATGCAATTTTATCTTTAATGAATTACAAATTAAAAAAATTAGATATTTCTGCAGTTGAAGCTTTAGAATCTTTGAAATATGGCTATAAGGTAACTCTGAAAGATTCTACTTCAAATCATGAATGGAGCATTCATGTTCCTCTCGAACCAAAACAAAAAGATATTTTAAAGAAATTGGGTGTAATGCCTAAAAACTAGGGTAAATTCAGGTAAGTAAGATGTATCTTCTTTGTCAGGAATAGAAGAATTTGCTTGTTCAAGAAAAGGTTCAAAATGTTTTTCCGGAATGAAAGATATTTTGTTTTCAATTAATTTGAGTAATTCATTTACCTCAATAGAAGATAATGAACTCAGTTCTAGAATTCTTAATTGGTGTTCATTTATTTCTTCAAGCAAAAGTATTGGAGAGTATAATTCTAAATTTTCCAAAAATAAAATTTTTTTGGTTATGCCCAATCCAGTTAGAGCTGTGAATACAATTCCTGCATTTATTACAAGTTTCATTTATTTTAATGAGGGATATAACTTTTTTAACTTTTCGTGCATGGATTTTTTTAGTTCTTTCGCAAGTTCTAATGCATCTTTTTCTGTTAATTTAGATTTTGAAACTATTTCATTGAATCTTTCATATCCTTCGGTTAGTTCTACTCTTTTAATGAATGCTTCTCTGGCTACTTCACTCCAGTTTATAACTCTTAATAAGTCCATTTTCTTTTTCAATTCAACTGGAATTGATATTGTTAAGTGTTCCATTTTTAATCTGTCCTGTGTTTATTTTTACTAACACAGAAAACACAGCAGATACACCTATATAAAGATTTCGATTTTTAGATATTTATCAGTTTATATGGAATTTATTTCTTCTTTTTACTAGCTATTTGTTTTATTGTTTTGAGAATTATTGTTTTAGAAGCCATTTCCAAAGAGGAATAAATAATATCTTTTTGTTTTCTATAATCTCTTCGTTTTCATAGTCCCATGTTAGCACAATTAAGTTTTTACAATTAAAATTTTCTGGTTGCTTAATTAATAATTTTACTTCTCTTTCTTTTGTTTCTGATTTTGTAATATCGAAGCATACTTGAATTAAGGAAGATATCTCTTTGTCTTTTTTTATTAAGAAGTCTATTTCGCCTTTTTCATTTGAAAAATAGGCTATATTCTCTCCTTTTCTTATAAGTTCAATAAATACTAAGTTTTCCATAAGTTTGCTTTTGTCTCCAAAATTTTTTATTGAAAAAAATCCATTATCAATTATATATGGTTTTGGCATAGACTGCTCTGATTTTATATAAGAATATGAAAACTTTCTTAACATAAACGAAAAAAAAGCATCATTTAGATAATTAACGTATTGATACAGTACATTCTTTCCTGCTTTGATTCCTGTTGATTTTAAATAATTATGAAATTTATTTATTGAAAATTCTTTAGAGATAATTTAAGAGTCGAGGCACGGTTACGGGTAGGGATAATTAAAGAAAGTTTCATTTTGCTTAATCAAATAATTTCTGATTCTCTTTGACCCAAGAAAATACTTTAGCAACGCCAGCTGGAATTGTACTTTCAGTAGTTACAACACCCTCTGCGTCTTCAAAACGAGCGTTTAGAACATCAACTGTCCAAAGATCAGTATCACTATCGTTGGAATCAATAGTATTGTTTGCGGTAATTGCGATTTCCAACTTTTCAGTATCGTCTTCTCTTATGATTACACCTGAATCAAGAGAGATGGATCGAGTCCATACTTCGGTACTAGATTCAGAAAAATCATCAACGTCTGCTTCTCCGACTTTCTCGCCGTCAAACCAGACAGAAACTGATTGTGCGTAATCATCAAGGTCTTCAGAAGAAGTAGCACCTGATTCTACAAATTCAACTTTAACGGAAGTGATTTCTACGTCAGAACCTTCAGCTTCTACTTCGAAAGCTAGCACTTTTACATCCTCCTCTCCTTCACCAACTTCTTCGCTGGCATAAGTAGGAAGATCATCAACTGTAATTGATCCTGCTCCTCCGGTCAAAGGACCTGTTGGTGTTGAACCTGAACCGTCGCACTTTGCTCCAGTAGTTGAACTGTATCCGGAAGTTGAAGTACATCCTGCTGGAAAAGTACCAGTTGAAGTACAAAGCAGTCCTGTGGTTGTACTATATCCAGAACCCGAAGTACAACCTGCTTGCCAAGTGCCAACTGAACCCATCCAATTTGCGCGGGACAAAGGACCGAATACTCCATCGGCTACTAATCCCTTGCCTGCCTGCCAAGCCATAACGGCCGCTTTGGTCATAGGACCAAAATTACCGTCTGCTACAGCTCCGACAACGGTCTGAAGACATTGAACTTCAACGCCTGTTGAACCTGCTCTCAAAGTAGTGGTGATTGAACAAGATTCTGCCGCGGCGGTGTCAGCTTTAACAGCGACAACTCCTCCGACGACTAGAACTGTGACAACCAAAACTCCAAGAAGAAATTTTGATTTTAATAATTTACTCATAAATTTTTCTAATTTTTACGCCATTAATCCCGACCGTGAGTCGGGATCCCGATTTTGGTCGGGATTAGTTTCGACAAACTAAAAGCGTATTTTTCTTATCATTCTCACCCGCCAATAAATTTATAATAACTAATAATGTGGCAGATGAACAATGAACAGAGGTGAACTACTAAACATTGAAAACAAAAACTATTCTATCCCGATTAGAGATAAATCTCTAACGGGACTCATATTCAGTTTTCAATGGGCATTTATTTCCACCAAATATCATTTGAGATTTTTTCGACGAAATCGCAAACAAAAATAAAGTGAAAACAAATATAATTTGCGAATACAAAACACACATTGCTGTACGTTTCGTAAACACAACATTATTATAATATATTCCAAAAATATATTGCAATATATTATGTGGATAACTTGAATAGACATTATGCTTTAGGCACTAGCCATTAGCAAAATACAACCAGAAATCCATAGATATAGAATATCACTAAATAAAGCAGATAGCAAGAACAAAATACAATGTTAAGCTTTAGCTTTTTTGAATTAGCTAGCACCTATTTAATAAAATACCTGCTCCATCTTTTCTCTCCGGTTTTATTAAGGACATTGTCCTTTACCATAGATGCCAATTCTCTTTGGAGTGTTTTCTCACTACAAGAAGTTAATGACCCGTATGCTCCATTTTTAATGTCCGTTATGGTGGCATTTCCTCCCATTTTTTGTATTAGATTGATTATTTCGTTACGTCTTTCTTTCTTCAATATATCAAAATCCGGAGAGCGCGAGGCAAGATCTAGTGTGTCATGGCTTGCTCTTGAATCAATTCTATCGGACAAAGCTTTCATAAGAGTGCTTCCTTTTTGGACACCAATCCGAGTACCTGCCCGCGCAGGTAAATGTCCTTTATGTCCAATAGAATTATGGCGAAACAAAACTTCTTCCATCCCCATTTTCTCTTCTTTTAAAAAGTCTTCTAGCCACGCGGGATTATCCTGTGGAGCAACAAGCGAATTTTTGAATCGAGCAAACTCATTGACGAGAATATTTTTATTCATTTCTGAAATCATATTCATAGTGAAAGCAATATCCAAAAAAGACAAAATTCCCTGTATATTTCTGACAAGGTTTAACCTTGTCATGGTTGTAATGTCCGATAAAATTTCTACTCCCAGTGTCCTTAATTTATTTTTCAACGGTTCATCTTTGTCCATTATGTCCGTAACCATATAAAGCGCGGTAATAAGCTTGTTTGCTTTTGTATAGGACAACCTCTCCCCGCCCTCCCCTGTTAGGGGAGGGAGAAGGGTGGGGTTGGTGTCTTTGAGATTTTTGAGATTTTTTTCTTCTCCAAACATCTGTCCATTATATATAAAAGACATGGCAAGTCAATCATTTGCCATAGTCGAAAGTTATAAAGTTTTTAAAGTAAAAAAATGTGTTAAAATAGCTTTATATGGCAAAACAAAATAAAAAGGAGAATCTGAAACGAAAAGAGTTTGTCGCTGGATTAAAAACGGAAACCAAGCACGGAATTATCGCGGTTGTTTTTTTTGTTCTCGCGCTGTTTTTTTTAATGTCCTATTTTGAGATTGCCGGCAAGGCAGGAATCTTTGCTTACGAAAAACTTTCTCTCCTGCTCGGCATCGGCTATATTCTTCTTCCGGCTCTTTTTATTTTGCTTGGAATTTCCTTTATAAAATCAGAAGTGCCGGACATCGGCTGGACGCGCGCCGCAAGCGGAATAATGTTTCTGCTTTCCGGTTTGGGAATTATAGACATCGCCTCAAATACCCACGCGGGCGGACTGCTCGGAAGAATTTTATCAACGCCTTTCGTCGCTCTCTTTGACGCGTACGCGAGTATTATTTTTCTCGGAGCAATTTTAATAATTTCAATTTTAGCAATGTTCGACGCCAAGCTGAACCTCGCGCCGTTTTTGGAAAAAATTTGGGGATTTTTTGTTAAAAAGAAAGAAGAGAAAGAATTCACTTCGGACTTAAATGAAGATGAAATTAAAGAAGTGGAAAAAGTTATGCCGGAGGAAGAAGAAAGAGAAACTACTGGAGAAAAAATAAAAAATGTTTTGTGTGTTGGGAAAAAGGAAAAAGAAGAAGACGAAGAAGAATTTTTGAATCCAAAACTAAAAGCTAAAAACTATAAGCAAGGCGCTAATTATGTCCCTCCCCCTCTTTCGCTTCTTGAAGAAGACCAAGGAAAACCGAATACGGGCGACATCAAAGCAAATGCGAATATAATCAAACGCACGCTCGCGAACTTCGGCATTGAAGTGGAAATGGATGAAGTAACAATCGGGCCGACAGTCACACGTTATGCTTTGAAGCCGGCTGAAGGCGTAAAACTCTCCCGCATCGTCGGCCTGCAAAATGACCTCGCGCTATCCCTCGCCGCGCATCCCATTCGCATAGAAGCGCCGATTCCGGGCAAATCTTTAGTCGGCATTGAAATTCCGAATAAATCAAAATCTATTGTCGGATTGGCGACTCTCCTTTCCGATGAAAAATTCCAAAACTCTCCCAAGCCGCTCACCACGGCCCTAGGCCGCAATATTTCCGGCAAAGCAATTTTCGGCAATCTAGCCAAAATGCCGCATATTTTGGTCGCCGGCACAACCGGCTCGGGAAAATCGGTAACCATTCATTCCATGATTACTTCCCTTTTGTATAGAAATGGGCCGGATGACTTGAAATTTATACTAATAGACCCGAAGCGCGTGGAGCTTACTCTTTACAACAATATCCCGCATTTGCTCACGCCCGTCATCACGGAAGCAAAAAAGACGATTCTGGCCTTGAAATGGGCCGCCAAAGAAATGGATCGCCGATATGACATTCTGGAAGCGGAATCGGTCCGAGACATAGAATCCTACCACAAAAACATTTGGGAGAAAAAACACCCCCTCCCGACCTCCCCCGAAGGGGGAGGCGTAGACCGCCTGCCATATATTGTCATTATTATAGATGAATTGGCGGACATTATGAGCACTTACCCGAGAGAGTTGGAAGCCGCCATTGTGCGCCTAGCACAGATGTCCCGGGCAGTGGGTATTCATTTAATACTCTCTACTCAACGTCCGGAAGTAAATATCATTACGGGTTTGATTAAAGCCAATATCCCAGCTCGCGTAGCACTCAAAGTATCCTCGCAAGTAGACTCGCGCACAATACTGGATGCGGGCGGAGCGGAAAAACTTTTGGGCGCCGGCGATATGCTCTACTCGTCGGGCGAGGCTCAACCGGAACGTCTGCAAAGCGCCTTTATTTCTGAATCGGAAGTTAAGAAAGTCGTGAAATATTTAGCCGACGCTTACAGAGATGAAGTCTCTGAAGAGATAAGCTTGACCGCGGGGTCTATTTCCGCGGATAAAAGCATTTTTGAAAGCAGTTTGGAAGATGACGGAGATGAAAACGATGACGAAATGTATGAGGAAGCCCGAGCTTGCGTAATAGAAGCCGGCAAGGCCTCTACCTCTTATCTCCAGAGAAAATTAAAACTGGGATACGCCCGCGCGGCGCGATTGATGGATAAATTGGAAGAGCGCGGAGTCATCGGTCCCGGCGAAGGCGCGAAACCGAGAGAAGTGCTGGAAAAAATAGAAAGAACGGAAAGCGAAGAGAATGTAATATGAACCAAAACGCGAAAAAGATAGTTAAGATAGCGGGATTTTCTATTTTTTTTGTTTTAATTATTTTTTACGCTTTTTTCGTCTCCAAAGATTTGATTTTGGGAGTAAAAATTAAAAACGTGAATCTGATAGACGGCGCCACAGTTGCAGAAAGCACAATAAAAGTAATCGGCAACGCGAGGAATGCGATAAATTTAACTTTGAACGGCCGGGAAATTTCCGTGGACGAGCAGGGCAACTTTGATGAAACAATTGCGCTTCTGCCGGAATATAATATAATCAATATCAAAGCGCGGGATAAATTCGGGTATATGGACGAGAAAAATTATAAATTAATTTATGAAGCAGGAAATGCTTTTTAGAATGGTCTGGCCGGGATAGGGACCCGGAGAACCGAGGACCTTATAAAAAGCATTTCCTGCAAAATATAAATATGATAAAGAAAAAAGAGAAGAAAGAAGACAAAACAGTGGGTGAAACAATATTAAACGACGCCCTAAAGGCTATTCAGACAAAATTTGGTGAAGGTTCAATATTGAAATTTGGCGATTCGCCAAAGGTAAACGTTAGTGTAATACCGACTGGATCCATCGGACTCGATATGGCGCTCGGTATCGGCGGAATTCCGCGTGGCAGAATCATTGAAATATTTGGACCAGAATCTTCCGGCAAGACAACTCTCTCTCTCCACATCGTCGCCGAAGCGCAAAAGCTCGGCGGAATTTGCGCGTATGTGGATGCTGAGCATGCCATGGATCCGGACTATACGAAAAAACTTGGAGTAAATATAAATGACTTGCTTATTTCCCAGCCGGACAACGGCGAGCAGGCTCTGGAGATCGTGGAGAGCTTGGTGCGAACCGGGAAAATTGATGTCATCGTCGTAGATTCGGTGGCGGCGCTCACCCCCAAAGATGAAATTGAAGGCGATATGGGCGCCTACCATGTCGGCAAACAAGCCCGCCTGATGTCCCAAGCTCTTCGCAAATTGACCGCCATCGTCGCCAGGTCTAAAACTGTCGTTATTTTCATAAACCAAATAAGAATGCAAATCGGAGTGATGTTCGGCAATCCGGAAACGACCCCGGGAGGAAAAGCGCTGAAGTTTTACACTTCCGTCCGGTTGGATATTCGCAAAATCGCCCAAATAAAAAAGGGGGAAGAAGTTGTCGGTAGTCGCACGCGCGTAAAAGTGGTGAAAAATAAAGTCGCCGCTCCATTTAAGCAAACGGAATTTGACATCATTTACAATGAAGGTATTTCCAAAGAAGGAGAAATCATGGCTTTGGGTGAAAAATTCAAGATTATAGAAAAAAGCGGAAATTCGTATTTTTACCTGCCTGCGCAGACAGGTACGCCAAGCGATGAAAAAGCGGAAAAAATGAAATTAGGTGTAGGTTATGATTCTACTCGAAAATTTTTGAAAGAAGAAAAGAAAATTTCTGAACAAATTTTAAAGGAAATTAAGAAAAAGTTTGTAGAGGAGGTGTAAAATGCAATTCCACCTCACCCCTGCCCCTCTCCGGAGTACCAGAGAGGGGGAAATATTTATGAAAGTTTTTTAATTTCTTCTCTAATTTTATTTAGCACATTTTCTAAGTCATTTTCCACTTCGCTATTCCAAAACCTTATAACTTTTATATGCTTTGTTTTTAAATAAAATGTTCTATCTTTGTCATATTCTTTATTTTCTTTAATATTGTGAACAGAACCATCAAGTTCTATAACAAGTTTTATTTTAGGCATGTAAAAATCAACAATAAACATATCTATCGGGTGTTGCCTCCTCCACTTTATCCCTAATTTTCCCCCTCGTAATTCTTTCCAGAGTATTTTTTCTGCTTTTGTATTTTCTCTACGCAAGATTCTAGCTTTTTTAATTATCCCATCGTTTTGCATTTATTTATTGTAGCATTTTGTATTTTGAACTCTCCCCCTCTCCAGTAATCTGGAGAGGGGACAGGGATGAGGATAGAATTCGGAATCTTTTTTAATTGAATAGTAATTTTTTTTAAACTCGTTCTACATATTCCCCAGTTTCAGTATTTACCCGAATAGTATCCCCTTCGCTGATAAACATCGGGGCGTTTAAGGTTGCGCCATTTTCTAAAGTAATTATTTTATTGCCACCCTTTGAGGTATCTCCTCTCACTGCTGGCGGAGCTTCTTTTACCCTGAACTCCATTTTGATGGGTAAAGTAATTTTGATTATTTTTTCTTCATCATCCTCATTTGTCCAAATCAAGGCCGTGGCATTGCTGTTTTGTTTTAAAAACTTCGCGACAACGCCAATGAGCGCCTCGTCCAACTTGAATCTATTGCTTTTATCGTTTGGATCGCAAAACCAATATTCTCCTCTGTTCTCATATAAAAATGTTATATCCCTTTTTTCTATATCCGCCTCGTCGGCAGAATCGGAAACATGAAAAGTGGCTGGGAAAACTTTTCCCGATATTAGGCTTCGCAATTTCACTTGGTTTTGAGGCTTTCTTTGCTGGGTGCGAGCAACATGGGACTCCACCACCTCGCATGGTTCGTCATCGTGAATTATTATCCTCTTTTCTCGGATTTCATTATATTGAAGCTGTGACATAAATTTATTTAACCACAAAAGGAAGCAAACCTAAAAATCGCGCGTGTTTGATAGCGTTTGCTAAGGCACGTTGATTTTTTGATGTTACACCTGTGCGCTTGTGGCTTACAATTTTGCCGTTTGGATTCAAAAACTTTTTTAAGATTTCAATATCCTTATAGTCTATATACTTTATGTTGTTGGCTGAAAAATAATCTTGCTTCATATTTTCGTAATTCGTAATTGATAATTCGTAATTGTTTAGAAAGGTATGTCTTCAGGATTAATGTCTTCTTCCGGATATTCTATAGAATCAACTTCTCCTCCGCTTTCCGCCGCCGGCGCTTTTGAACCTGCGCTCGTTGTTCCTCCCCCTCCTCCGTTTCCTCCTTTTGGACCAAACTGCGTGCGATCGGCGACTATCTCGGTACGGTATTTTTTTTCTCCACTTGTTTTATCTTCCCAGCTTCTGGTTTGCATCCTGCCTTCAACAAGAAGCGAGCTTCCTTTTTTCATATACTGCGCGACTGTTTCCGCTTGGCGCCCGAAAACCACCACGTTGTGATAATCTGTCGCTTCTTGGCGCGCTCCGTTCTTGTCTTTCCAAACGCGGTTGGTAGCCAAACCAAAGGTGCAGACTTTTATCCCCGAAGGCAAAGAGCGAAGCTCCGGATCTCGGGTAAGGTTTCCTATAATAATTGCTTTATTTAAATACATTTGGGTTAGGTTTTAGGTTCTAGCTTCTAGTCACTAGCACCTAGTTAACTAATAATTAAGCTTCAATTAATGCGTCTATCTCTTTATCAATTTCTTCTTTGTTTATCGGGACAGCTGTTCCAATTTTTTCATTTTTCTTAATCATCGGTCTCCTGTGCATTTCTCCGCGCGCAAATCTCTTTGTGGCTATGGTATTTTCTCTAACGGTCTTCAATATCAAAAATCTGATAAAATTCGGGTCAAGGTCAAGCTTCTTTTTTAATTCTAAAACTTTGTCTGAATCCATCGCAAATTTAACCCAACCGAAATAAGCAGTATTGAATTTGTTGCGTACGTTCGCCACAACTTTCGTCATCGCATAAGCAAGATTTATCATTTTTGGCATTTCGTCGGAAATGGCAACGCCCTTAAGAGACGACACGAGCTCTTTTAAATTACCATAAACAACCGGTAAATTTTCTTCGGAAATAGCAGGCGTCAAAAGATATCCGAGTTCGTAAACTCTGGAATCTGCGTCTCCACCTGTTTCGATTTCATTTTTAATTTCTGTTTCCGACATGTGTTTTATAGTAGCAAAAAGGCCTTAAAAAGTAAATACTCGCTTGGCATTGGCAATAATAGCCCGCGCGACCTCTTCCTCCGGTTGGTTCTTAATTTCGGCGATTTTTTTTACGATTTCTTTCACATAAGAGGGCTCATTGCGCTTGCCCCGATACGGCACAGGAGCCATATAGGGAGCATCAGTCTCTGACATAATCATATCTAGTGGAATATTTTTGATAACTTCATCATAATCGTGTGTAAAAGTTATAACTCCAGTAAAGGATAGGCTAAAACCAAGATCCAAAAAGGCCTTAGCATCTTCTAGTGTTCCAGCAAAAAAATGCACGTCACCTTTCACTCCAGGAAATTCTTTTAAGATTTCTAAAACATCCTGATATGCATTTAGACTAGAATCTTTTGAATTATTTCTGATATGTAGCATAAGTGGTTTCCCGGTCTCTTGCGCTAAAGAAACGTGTTCTCGAAAAACCTTTTTCTGTTTTTCTACAGTCCCTGCGCTACAGTGAAAATAATCTAAACCACACTCTCCTATCGCCACCACCTTTGGATCTTTCAAAAGTTCCAAATAAGCATCTTTGTCAAACTCCTCAATCCTTGTTTTAAAACCCTCAGCACCAATTTCTTCTTCGTCGTGATAAGACTCTTCAAGGTGAATCGGGTGCAAGCCGACAATAGCATACACTCCCTCTTTATATTTATTGGCAATTTCTACTGCTCTTTTCGAAGTACTCAACTGACTTCCAACATTTATAACCCAAGTATCGTTATCGAGCGCGCGTTTAATAACAGCATCTCCATCTTCCTTAAATGCCTTAAAATTCACGTGGCTATGTATGTCTATGTATTTGGGTTGCATTTTAATCTTTTCTTAAGAAAAGAGGCTTTTCTGGTTTTTTGTTTTCTTTGATTAGTTTTTTTATGCTGTCGCTTGTTTCTGGCATTAATGGATTTAGCATTTCGGCTATTTTATATAAACGAACAACCATGCTTGAAATTAACTCTTCTCCTTTTTCCTCATCCACTTTTACTACCTTGAATGGTTCTGTTTCTTGAATAAATTTATCCAATTCTCCTATTTCATTCCAAACATAATCTGTCGCCTGTTTGATATCAAACTTTTTAAAAAAACTAAAATACTCTGCGAGATCGGTTTTTTCTAAACCTGCCTGCGCAGGCAGGTATTTTTCCGACAATGTTAGAATACGCGAAGTTAAATTTCCCAGACCATTCGCCAGTCCAGAATTGTAGGCGTCCTTAAAACGCTCCATCGTAAATGGGCTGTCTTCAAAAGAAGAAATCTCGCGCAAAAGAAAATAACGGAGAGCGTCTGCGCCGTATTCTTCTACAATATGAATCGGATTTATCACATTGCCGAGCGATTTGGACATCTTTATTCCCCCCTCGCCGGTAATAAAACCATGATAAACAATAGTGTCGGTCGTCGCCAAGTCCGCGGACATCAGCATCCCCTGCCACATGACTGATTGAAATTTAACCATATCTTTGCCCGCAGTTTGAACGGTTTCCCCGTTTTGCCAAAATTTTTCAAAAATTCCCCCGCTGTCGGGCCACCCCAGAGTTGACAGATAGTTTATAAAAGCGCCAAACCAGACATACATCACCTGCGTGTCATCCCCCGGTATCGGTATGCCCCAGGAAAAACGTTTTTTGTCGCGAGAAATTGAAAAGTCTTCCATGCCGTCTTGCGCAAAGTCAATTGCTTCTTTTCTGCGCCATTCCGGAAAAATTGCTTTGTCGCCCGCCAGATATTCTAAAAGCCGTTTTTTATAATTTCCCAGCCGAAAAAAATAATTTTCTTCTTCAACCATTTCGGGTTTTTGATTCGGATGAAGCGAACAAAAGCCCTCTATTAGATCTTTTTCGGTAACAAATTTTTCACACCCGACGCAATAAAGCCCTCTATATATTTTTTTGTAAATATCGCCCTTGGTGTCGCAAAGACGCCAAAATTCTTGAGCTGCTTTTAGATGTTCCGGACTGGTAGTTCTGATAAAATTATCATATGAAAGATTAAGAATCTCTTTAAGCTCTAAAAATTTTTGCGCATAATAGTCAACATAATCCTGAACATTTTTACCCTCTTTTATGCTGGCTTCCCATATCTTTTGGCCATATTCATCGGTGCCGGTGCTGAAAAAAACATCTTTTCCTAAGAAACGCTGATATCTAGCAATAGCATCTGTTTGCACTAACTCCAAGGCAAAACCGATATGCGGGTCCGCGTTTACATAAGGAATCGTCGTGGTAATGTAGAAACTATTTTTTTTCATCGCCTGCATGAGCTAAAATCTTATCTTTTTCAATATCATTCAAAAATTCCATCATTACAACCGCCACTGGGATAGCAAGAATCGCTCCCCAAAATCCATCCAGTTCAAAGCCGATCACTACTGCGAGAATAATAACAATCGGGGAAAGACCCACAATCTTTTTTATAATAAGCGGAGCAAAAAGGAAAACTTCAAATTGGTGAACAATGACATAAGCCCCGGTCACCATAAGCGCGCTGGAGATTCCGTCAGAAAGATAAGAAAAAGCAAAAGTTGGAATCAGCGCGACTAAAATGCCATAAGGAACCATCTCCATTACTCCCGCAATTATGGCCAAGAGAAGCGCGTACTGTATGCCCAAAAGAGAAAGGATTAAATAAATAAGAACGCCAACGACAAAACCCACCAGCATCTGCCCTCTTACCCAAAGACCTATTTTATAACTTGAGCGCGTCCAAAGATCCACCACATAATCTTCATATTGAATAGGAATAATAATCCGAAGGAAATTTTCTATTCCTTTTTCTTGAATGGAAAGATAAAAAGAAATAAGAATAATCAAAACAAAATTGAAAATGCCTCCGAAAGCGACAGAAAGAACTTGAAAAAACCCGCTGGAAAGATTCAAGACAAAGGCCTTGGAGACGGATAAAAGAGCGGTAATGGAAAAACGGCCCGAGAGAGCGCTGACGATTTCCTTGGCGCCGGAGAATGCTTCGTTTTGGAAATAACTCAAAAAAGAAACATCCGGGGCATAAGACGAAATAAAGGTGGAGAAATTATAAATTTCGGTTATTAAAAGCGGAGCGAAAAGATAAAACAGCGCAAACAAAGTTAAAAGCGATCCAGCATACAAGATAATAATTCCCAAGATTCTATTAATGCCTATTTTCTGCAAGTGGGGAATGGAAGAATCCATAAAAGAAGCTATGACGATGGCTGTTAAAATTACCAGGGCCAAATCCCGCAAAAACCACAGCAAAAGCACGCAGACAGCGACCAAAACAACCCGGACCATGGTGCCGGTAGAAATAGAGATATCGGTGATATTTTTATTTTCCGTCATGAAAATATAATACCACAGAATAATCTAAATTAAAAAGTTTAAAATTCCAAGATTTTGAGGAATGAGGCTTTTTCTTTGAAAGGCCCGATGAGTGCCAGATTAAGTTTTTCATTCTTGAAGATATCTTTGGCTAAGTTTTGTATTTCACCTGCCGTCACTTTGCGGATTTCTTCAGCTTTTTCTTGCGTGCTTTTGAGCTCGCGCTTCAGAAGCTCCTGCCCTCCATAGAAATTCGCGATGTCGTCGCTGGATTCCAGGGAAAGTTTCATATTGCCTATCAAATACTCTTTCACTTTATTTAATTCTTCTTCCGAAATTTCATAAATTTTTAATTTATTGCATTCATCAAGCACCGCTTTTATCACTTCTTCAATTCTTTTGTTGTCCACTCCGGCGGAAACTTGAAAAAATCCATGATCAGTAAAGGCGTCGTTGTAAGCGCGAACATAATAGCCCACACCCATTTCTTCGCGAAGTTTCTGGAAAAGCCTGGAACTCATTCCGCCACCAAGCACACCGCCTAGGACTGAAAGTGTTGCATTTTTTTTGCTAAACAAATCATGTGTGCGCACGGCCAAAACAAAATGTGTTTGGTCTGTTTTTTTAAAACTTACTAACACTTCTGGTTTTTTCTGAATTTCTCTTGTTTTTATTTTACTTATTTTTTTACCTCGTGAGATTTTTCCAAAAACTTTTTTTACTTCCTTCATCACCTCTTTCTCTGTCACACTTCCTGCGACGATAAGCACGGTGGCTTCTGGTAAATAATGTTGTCTTTTATATTTTACAAAATCCTCTCGTTTCATTTTTAAAATATTTTTCTTTTCGCCTGCGATATTCCAACCCGCTGGTTGATCACCATAAAGAAGCTCCATTATCAAATCCTGCACGTGCCTCTGGGGCATGTCTTCATACATATTTATTTCTTCTATAATCACGCCTTTTTCTTTTTCCATTTCCGTTTCGGGAAAAATAGAATTCAAATATATATCAGAAACTACGTCAAAAATTTTGCGAAAATGTTTGGCGTCCGACTTGGCATAATAACCTGTATATTCTTGAGCAGTAAAAGCATTATATTGAGAACCGAGGGTATCCAGTTCTTTTGAAATATCTATCGCCTTGGGCCTTTTGGTCGTGCCTTTGAAACACATATGTTCCAAAAAGTGCGAAATGCCATTCACTTTTTTCTCTTCATATTTAGAACCCGCCTCTACGAGCACAAGCACCGTCGCCGTCGGATTATCTTTCATCGGGATAGTGACAAGTCGAAGACCGTTTTTTAAAACTTTTTTTGTGAATTTCATAATGTTATTTTAACACAACCTCACCCCTTCCCCTCTCCATAATTTAAATTATGGAGAGGGGTGGACTGCCTTAGCAGTTCGGGGTGAGGTTAGATTTTATTTTTAATAAATTTAATTAATTCCGCAACTTTCACCCGCTCTTGCTCTCCAGTATCACGGTTACGGACAGTCACCGTGTCATCGGAAAGTGTGTCAAAATCAATTACAATACAAAATGGCGTGCCGATTTCGTCTTGTCTACGATAACGTTTGCCGATATTGCCGTTGTCGTCAAAAATCACCCTGCCAAATTCTGCTTTAAGCGGTGCATATACTTTTGTATTGGCATATTCAACTAATTCCGGTTTATTTTTTAGAAGCGGAGAAATCGCGCAAATAACCGGTGCGATGTTTGGTTTGAATTTTAAATATGCTCGCGCTTCTCCATCTTTTTCGTCTTCAGAATAAGCAGAAAGAATCGTCGCGAGAATTGCGCGGTCAACGCCAAAAGTCGGCTCTATGACATGTGGAACCATTTTTTCTCCCTCTTCTTCGTCAACATATTCAAGTTTATGATTTTTTAAATCAAAATCAGTTCTATAAGCCAAACCGAAAAGTTCTTTTTTCCCGAAAGGATAATCAAACTCAAAATCAATCGTCCGGCTGGAATAATGCGCTCGGTCTTCTTTCGGCACCTCTAGTTCGTGCACTTTTGCCATATCTATACCCACCTCTTCCATCCAATCAAGCATTTCGCCTTTCCAATATTCAAAATATTTTTCCCAATCTGATTCTCTCGTAAAATATTCTATTTCCATCTGCTCGAATTCGCGCTGGCGAAAAATAAAATCCCGCGGAGCTATCTCGTTTCTAAAAGCCTTGCCGATTTGCGCCATGCCAAAAGGCAGTTTCGGATGAAAAGCATCCACTGTATTTTTAAAATTCACGAACATTCCTTGCGCTGTTTCAGGCCGAAGATATGACGTAGTGGCTTCTTCCCCCGCCCCCACCTGCGTTTTGAACATTACATTAAACTGCTTGCCATTTTCCAGCGGGTCTGAAAACCCTGCTACGTGGCCTGAAACTTCCCAAACTTTTCCGTTCATTAATATTGAGGCATCAATACCATACATGTCACGCCTTCCATCCACAAATTTCTTCCACCAATTTTGCTTAATATTATTTTTCAAAGCCACGCCAAAATGCCCCCAATCATAAGTACCCGCGAGTCCGCCATATATTTCCGAGCCCTGAAAAATAAATCCGCGTCTCTTGCATAAGGAAACTATCTTTTCCATTAAATCATTATTTTCTGTATTTTTTTCTTTCATAATTTTATAACTTTATATTTTATGAACTTTATGACTAATTGACCACTTCAGCTCCAGTGGCGGGAAAGGTCGGGTCGCTGTTAATCCTTGTGTTGAGTCCCATTTTATTCACTTTCACATCTACATTAGCAAAATCATCATGCCCGGTCAAAATACTATCGTTTATGATGGTCGGGGTTGTGCCAACTTGAGAGAGCGAGGGGGTAAAAGAAACTTGAAAAGAAACGCTGCGCGACGGCCCGGTGATACCCGCGCCTTTCGGTATTTTGCCGACATTCCAAACTATTCCCTTGGTAGAAGGATTGTAAGTTAGATTTTCGTCAGCCGGGGAAAATGCCCCCGCAAAATTCACCCAAGGCGGAAGAGTGGAATTTATTTGCGCTCTGGAAATATTATTGGCTGTATTGGAAAGAGTCCAGACTATAGTATAAGTCGTCGTCTGTTCCGTTTTTGGGGGTATTAGACCTGTATTGGCAAAGGGTCCGGAATAATAAAGCGCCTTGGCAGAAAAACCAATGTCAGAAATAATGCGAATAATTGCCGAAGAAGAATCGTTAATTTCATTAACGGCAAAACCCCCAGCGTCCTGTTTCCCGAAAATATTCACCTTGATGTCAATAGAGGGATCGGAAAGTATTCCTTCTACCGCAGAATATAACGGAAGCGGAAAAACAGAAAAAGTGACAGAGTCGGAATCGCCCGGGTTCACTTCCCTGAGTTCGCTTTGAGAATTTTGGTCCCAAGTTATCGTGTCTTTAGACGAATCATAAAAACCCCGTGGCGCCCTTATTGTTTTGCGGTCAAAGGCGTTTCCGGAAATCTTCACTTCTATCCGCAAATCATTAATTTTAGTGTTCAAATTATTCACATAACGGATTTCGGCAATGATCGGCGTCCTAACATCTATCGCATATTCTCTCTGAGATACTCCGTTTACAAAAAGATTTGCTTCGACAAAAGGCCTCTTAATCATTATGGTATTTTTTATTGAATTAAAGACAGTCCCAATTACATATTTGTCTTTCTCGGATTGCGAGCCAGTTGAAATATTAAAGGTTTTTTCTTCTCCATCAAAAACATCAATCATTTTACCAGTAATCACAACACTGTGTTCTACTCCAGGAGCAAGATCTCCAAGACTCCAAACATTGTTACTAAAAGAAGGTGCCGGAACAGCTTTAATAAAAGAAAAACCGACTGGATAGTCAACTCGAAGAATTATTTTTTTTTCTTCCTTTGTGGCATTAAGTGTTTCTTTTATGTTAAGGACAACATCTTGATTTGGGGTTATTTCAAAAGGAGCATCTACTGAAAGATTTATCGGCGCGGAGTTTATGTTGACTTCAAACAGCTTGTCTTTCACGAAAATGGCGTTAGATCCCGCCACGCGATATTCAATGGAAATTTTTAAGGGACGAATACTTCCCTGCTCGCCGAAAAGAACCACTTTTAAATTTTCATTGCGAATGGCTCCCGCTGGAATCGTGCCTAATGAGACGCGAAGGCGTTCGGTATCGGAAGATAAATCCGCCGAAGGACCTTTGGGGTATTCCACCACCAGATCAACTAGGTCCAAAGGAGAATTATTTTTATTTGTAATGCCAACGATAAGCGGAAGTTCCTCGCCACCGGCCGTAAAATTATTGCCAAGAATAGAAATATCAATATTATCATTGGAAACGGTATTGCCTCCGGCAAAAAAAACATAAGCGGCATATCCTAAAGTTAAGATGAAAAAAAATACTGAAAAAATGAAAAATTTTTTAAACCAGGAAGTTTTCATAAAAAATTTTTCCGCGCTAACGGATATGCCGGATTCCGTTTCTTCTTTATCCTGCCAAGAATCCGATATGTCTTTCCCGCGCAAACGGGAATAAACATTCCGATGTTCTATTTTAGTCTGATAATTTCTACTGAAGAGCTTGCTCTTTAAATCTTCCAGCCTGTTAAGTTTATTTTCATCGCCTGGCATACTGGAATTATATCATAAATGCGTCTCTTTGAGCGCCTTGTTGATTTGCCACAGTACCCGGGATCTTGATTTGGAAATTTCAAATATCAAATTCTCTTCAAACGGAGATTTTACAAGATTCTGCAGTATTTCATTCCCTCCGATGTATCCCAAGTTATTGAGAATGCGCAGGACAATGATGGCTTCAATGTTTCGCAAGTCTTCTTTTTTTTCTGTATTTTCCAAAATGGACAAACCGTTTATCAGATCAGCAAACAGTGCTTCGTTTTTTTCAACTCCGGCGAGCAGTCTTTTCAACAAATTCGCAACATTGGAAACAATTTCAAAAGTCCCGGGATTTTTAGTAAGTTTTTCCAGCATATTAGTCTTTCCGGCACTTGTCATTCGCCAAAAATCTTTGCCTTGCACGAGATCAATTTTCACGTAAGCAAAATCCTGCAAAACAAAACGCAATTTTGATGACATCTTGCGCACTCCCTGGGCCGAAGCGTAGACCATACCCAGGTCGTGGGTAAAAATAGAATAATATTTCCCGGTTTCGCCAAAATTTTTACTCCCTAGTATTATTCCCTCTGTGTGATAAATGTGATGCATATTTTATTTCTTAATTTTCACCTTAAATACCAATTCGTCTATTTTTATTTCTTCTCCGTCGTTTTCTTTAAACTCAATTTTAGACGCAAGTACTGTTTTCTTTATTTCATTTTCAAACTTTTCTATCAATTTCCTGCCCGCATCATCGGTCTCAAAAACAAGCGCAACAACATCGCTCGGAGTAAGACCTCTTTTCTTTCTCATGTCCTGCAGGGCGCGCGCTAGCTCGCGGTAATCCCCCTCTAGCTTTAATTCTTCGTTAATTTTTGTATCGAGCTCAACTTCTCCCTCAATATTTTTATCTTCTTTTACTTCTTTTACGTTCAACTCATCTTTGATCAATTCTGTATACTCCATTCCTAATTCGTAATTCCTAATCCGTAATTGATTTAACGGCTGGCGGACTTTGATTCCCGCCTTTTGTCTCGCTTCAAGGCCTAAAGTTACAACTTTTCTAACTGTTTCCATATTGGCAATAACAATAGAATTTACTTCTCCCGCTTTTGGCCAATCTGCTAAGTGCACACTTTCTTCATCATTTTTTCCCCTCAACTTCAACCAGATAAACTCCGAAATGAATGGAGTAAAGGGGGCCAGTATTTTTATTAAGGTTTTTAACACAAAATAAAGCGTTTGCTTTGCTTCCAGATTACTATCTTTTAATTTTTCGCGTGAACGACGTAGATACCAAATAGATAAATCTTCAATAAAAATTTCAAATGGGCGCGTGGCAAGCACTAAGTCATATCTTTTCATCCCCAGAGATACTTCTTCTATCGTCTGATCAAGACGCAGGAGAATCCATTTGTCCAAAACATTATTTGCCTTTGGTCGAGAGTTGTTCTCTAAATTTTTATCGCGGTAAAGCTCATAAAAAGCAAAAACATTGAAAAGGCGCCCGATTATTTTGTTAGAAATTTCTTGCACCAATTTCTCTGAAAAATTGATGTCTTCTCCCTTCATCAAGGGACCAGACATTAGATAAAAACGAAGCGGGTCAACTCCGTATTTATCAAATAAGTCGGCTGGGTCCGGAAAATTATTTTTAGATTTGGACATTTTCTGTCCGTCTTCCGCTAAAATCGTTCCGGTCGTAACCACATTTTCAAATGGCGCGTGGTTAAACAGAATTGAGGAAATAACGTGCGTATAGTAGAACCATGTTCTTGTTTGGGCGATATATTCGGCGACAAAGCCGGAAGGAAAATTATTGTGGCGCCAATCAGGATTTTCAAAAGGATAATGGTCTTGCGCGAAAGGCATAGACCCGGACTCAAACCAGCAGTCAATAACTTCAGGAATTCTTTTATATTCCTCCTCATTATCGTCTATTAAAGTAATCTCATCAATGTATGGGCGATGTAAATCTAGCTCATAGTTTTCGTTGTGGGGAAGCGGGATAAATTCGTGCTCCCGGTGCAGTGAAGCGGTTTTGTTGTCTAATTTAGAGTGTAAAATCTCCAGCGAGCGCTTTTGATCCGCTCCTGCAATAATAGTTGGAACAATTTCAACTGCTAAACCATGCGAAACAATAAGAATCGTTTCACTCTCATTTTGCTGATCAATATCATAAAGAAAATCACCTATTCGATTTTTCGCATCCTGGAAACTCTCCCCGCCCGGGATCTTAGTTTCAAGCCCCCAATTTTTATTTTTCATATAATCCCAATACTCTGAAAGCGAACGATCAGAAAAATCTCCAAATTCCAATTCCCGAATTCTATCATCGTAAATTATTCGGTCTCTTGGAAAATCAATCTGTTCTGCAACAATTTCCGCCGTCTCTCGTGTTCGCAAAAACGGAGAACAATAAATTTTAGTAAATTTTTTATCCTTCAAATTTCGCACTGTCTCCAAAACTTGCGCTCGCCCCTTTTCTGTCATGTGGTTTATTTTTTGATTGGAAGAATAAATATTTTTTGCATTATTTTCCGCTTCTCCATGCCGCATGACAAAATACTTATTCCCGGATTTTTTGGTTTTGTTTTTTAAATCCTCAATCGAATTTACAAAAATTATTTTCCCGGATTTTGATTTCCAAAACGGCAACGGGCTCGCCCAGTATCTATTGCGGGAGATAGTCCAGTCTGGCGCGTTTTCCATTGTGTTCTTGAAGCGCCCTTCCTTTAGGTGCGCCGGTATCCAATTCATTGATTTTGCATTTTCTAATAGCCCTCCTTTCGCTTTTTGTATATTCACAAACCAAGAAGGCAGTGCATAGTAAAGAAGCGGGGTCTCGCAACGATAACAATGCGGGTAAGAGTGAATTATTTTTTCTTTTTCAAAAAGAGTCCCATTTTTCGCCAGATATTTTATGATTTCAATATCAGCCTTTTGGTGTCCATCTTTCTCTTCGGATTTTGGTTTTACCGGCAACCCTGCAAAATCTACAACTTCTGGTTTGAATTTGCCGGTTTCGTCCACGTGAATGATCCACGGAATATTGTTCTTTTTTGCCAAATTCATGTCGTCCTCGCCGAAAGCCGGAGCTTGATGCGCAATACCTGTGCCTTTTTCTAAGGTAACAAAATCCGCATGCCAAACTTTCCAAATATTTTCTTTATTGGGGAAATTTGAGTTTTTATAATATGGGAAAAGCGGTTTGTATTTTTTTCCTATCAAGCCTTCCCCTTTCATTTCTCCAAGCACGGTATATTCCTTGTCTTTAAGAACATTTTGCAATATCTCTTTCGCTAAAATTAATTTTTCCTCTCCCAGTTTGATTTTTACATAAACAATTTCATTATTTATCGCAATGGCAGTATTGCCTGGCAGGGTCCAAGGCGTCGTAGTCCAGGCAAGCAAATATGTTCGGCCCTGTCTTGAGCTTGCCGAAGGATCGTCTTCCAGTTCAAATTTTACATAAACAGAAATATCTGAAATATCTTTATAACTGTTATCCATAGCTATCTCGGAATTAGCAATTGGTGTTTCACACCTAGGACAATACGCAAGAATTCTCACTCCCTCATAGAGTAAATCCTTTTTTTGAAGTTCCCCTAGCGCCCACCAAACACTTTCAATAAAAGTGTTGTCCATTGTTTTGTAGGAATTTCTGAAATCAACCCACCTTCCCATGCGGTTGATTGTCTTTTCCCACTCAGCGACATAAGTCAGGACTTTGCTTCGCGCATGTTCAACGAATTTATTTATCCCCAATTCTTCTATCGCTTTTTTGCCCGAAATATTTAAATCTTTTTCAACAATATTTTCAATCGGAAGTCCGTGGCAATCCCAACCCCAACGTCTGGGCACAGAATACCCTCGCATCGTTTGGTATCGCCCAATTACATCTTTTACCGTACTTCCTAAAATATGGCCATAGTGAGGCGTACCGGTAGCAAAAGGCGGACCGTCATAAAAAACATAATTTCCCTTCGGAGCTTTTTTACTAAGTGATTTCTCAAAAATTTTATTTGACTTCCAGAATTCCAAAACTCGCTCTTCGCGAAGAGCTGTTTCTGATTTAGTACTTGCCCCGAGCGCAGTTGAGGGGGTTTTTTCTTTTTCAGCCATAATTGACTGATTTTAGCATAAAATTCTCCTTTTTACATCTTCTTTGGTGCCTCGATGCCGAGTAGGTGCAAACCATTTTTCATGACAAAAGCAAAAGCATAAGTTAATGCTACTTTGTAAGGAGAATTTTTGTCGTCTTTGTTTGCGATAAGATTATTCCCATAAAAACTATTAAAGGAGCGGGCGATTTCTATCAGGTAATTCGCGATATGATGCGGTTCGTAAAAGGAAGAAGAACGGGACACGACTTCCGGGAATTTGTACAGCATTTTTTCTATTTCAAAAATTTCCGGCGGGAAAGCGTGCGGGTCTGGCAGGATATTTTCCTTTTGCGCTTTATCTAATACGGAGTTCGCACGAGTATAAGAATATTGAAGATATGGCCCCGAATCCCCCTCAAAAGAAATGGACTTCTCAAAATCAAAAATAATATCTCCGCCGATGGCCTGCTTTAAGATAGAATATTTTATCGCTGCCACCCCGACGTCGGTAGCCACTTTTTCTTCATCTTCCGGAGAAAAACCCCGGTCAATTATTTTATTCAAAATCGTATCGCGCACTTCATTTAAGAGCGATTCGCCGGTAATTACATTCCCCTTGCGAGACCCCATTTTGCCGGAAGCCAGACGCATCATGCCGTGCGTAATGTGTTTCATCTTATTTTCAAAATCTGGATGAATGAGCGAAAGAGCCTTCGCCACGACGCGCATATAATCCGCTTGTTCATTGGCGGTAATTGTAATAGACAAATCCATATTCGGCTCGGTCTTGAATTTCTCTTCAATCAAACCCAGCTCTTTGGTCTCATAAGTCGGCAAGTTGGCGGAGGTAATAAACACTCTAGTGTGAAGTTTTGGGTCGTATTTCTCCGCTTTAAACACCACGGCATCATCGGATTCTTCAAAAACTTTTCCCGTATTCGCGCGGACAATTTCCTTCCCGATACTCGCCATTTGGCTCTCCAAAAAATAAAAATCAAATTTGGTGCCGAGAATTTTATACAAATCCTCAAAGGCCTCCATTGTTACATCAAAACCCCATTGGTATATTTCATTTATTTTCTCATCATTCCTCGCATAAATTTTTTTATTTATCTCGTCTATTTCTTTTTTCGCGTTTTCATCATCTTCATAGCCCTCGGCTCCGTAGACATACGCTCGGCCTATATTTCCCGCCTGTAAACTGTGCGAACCAGCCTTGCTTTGCAATTTCTCATTCTGCAAAAGCCCGTAGACAGCTTTCGCGACATGGAGACCGACATCTCCCTGATAGTTGGCGCGAGCCACCTTTGCGCCGGAAAATTCTACAAGACGAGAAATGGACTCGCCAACGGCATTGCTCATCAAATGCCCGATATGAAATGGCTTGAAAGGATTCGGATCTGTGTATTCAACCATCACTTTCTTGCCCTTCAATATATCGTTTCTTCCGAAATTTTCCGCTTTATTTAAAATTTCTTCAATGCTCTTACTAAAAAATTCTCGGGGCAAATAGAAATTTATAAATCTGCCCGCTCTTTCTATTTTATCTATCCCCGTTAATTTATTTTTCTTTAATTTTTCTGAATCTTCTTCCGGGTTTTTTGAGTCTGAAATAAAAGTATAATCCCCATTTTTAATATCTTTGGGATGCACCAAAGCAAAATCCTCTTCCATCTTTAAAATTTTCTTTATCCAATTTTTTATTTCTTGTTGCATTTTATTTATGTCCCGTGCTCCCCTCGCGTCCCTCGCCACGAACAGTTTCAGAAATTTCATCTACTTCCAATATCTCACAATGTTCAAATTTTTGAATTATCATTTGTGCCACTTTATGCCCTTTTTCTATTATAACCTCTTTATCCGAAACATTTAATAAATTCACAATAATCTCACCCCTATATCCGGAATCTATAACCCCACCCATCATCTTGAGACCCATATTGAAAGAAATATTTGATTTGTCCCACATAAGCCCTACATGTCCTTCCGGTATTTCAATCGCTACTCCGGTTGGAACATGCATTTGTTTGCCTGGTGCAAAAATAACTTTTTCAGTAGTATAAAAATCCATTCCGGCATCTCCAGGATGTCCGTGCGTTGGTAGTTTTGCCTCTTTACGCAATTTTTTAATTTTTATTATCATTTCAAAACTTTTTTTATCTTACAATAGACTTCCTCATGGATATTTTCACGGGTTTTTATTATACCTTTTTCTGCACAGTCTATTTTGATCCAGCCTTTCTGGGTTTCTGCGAGCCAGAGGGCGCTTTTGATGGAATTTTTCAGAAAATTTTTATCCTTTTCATGAACATCTTTTTTACTGCCTAAATAAGCGCGAGCGCCTTTATAATCGCGATTTTTGATTAATTTCAAAACCATTTCAATCGGTAAAGATAAATATATAGTAAGATCCGGCGCAGGAATTTTGAAAATCTTATATTCCATTTTGGTAAGCCATTTCATGAATGCTTTGCGTTTTTTTACGTTTGCAATTTTTCCACCTTGATGTATTTGATTTGAAGAAATGTATCTATCTAAAATAACTATGTATCCTTTTTTGAGCCAATTTTGTATTTGCTCTTTTGACTCCCATCTATCGGCAGCATAAACAATAGAAGCAATTTTCGGATGAATGTGCGTCCAATTATAATATTGTTCTGACAAACAGTGCGCAATAAATTTTCCAAAAAAATTATCTTGGTAACGCGGAAAATGAATAAATTTTACTTTTTTCCCGTCCCTCTCTAGATGTTTAATGAGCAAATTTGTCTGCGTCGTCTTGCCAGATCCATCCGTACCGTCTATAACTATTAGTTTTCCTTTTCTTTTCATGTTTTTAAACGAATTTTTTTGGTATTGGAAACTTTTTGGCTAATTTTTTTATTTCTTTGTGGACGGATTCTTTTATTTTTTTATTATCCTTATTTTTTAGAACAATGATCATTAATTCCGCAACTTTTTTGCATTCGCGCTCTTTGAATCCGCGCGTAGTAATGGCCGGAGTGCCGAATCTTATGCCGGACGGATCAAGAGGCTTACGAGTGTCTCCAGCAATCGAATTCATATTTAATGTAATTCCCACCTCATCTAAAACCGTCTGCGCTTCTTTCCCCGTCACCTCCAAAGACCCATAAACATCAACCAAAAGGAGATGATTGTCGGTCCCGCCTCCAATCATTCTAATCTTATTCTTGCGAAAAACTTCTTCCATCGCTTTGGCATTTTTCAAAATTTGTTTTGCGTATTTTTTAAAGGCTGGCGTCATCGCTTCTCCAAAGGCCACGGCTTTCGCGGCAATAGTATGCATATGTGGACCACCTTGAATTCCAGGGAAAATAGATTTATCAATCTTTTTGGCAATTTCTTCGTTCTCGCGAGTAAGGATGATGCCTCCGCGCGGACCGCGCAGTGTTTTGTGAGTGGTGGAAGTGATAATATCAAAACCATCGTCAAACGGATTGCGAAGCACTCCGGCCGCGATGAGCCCGGCAATATGCGCCACGTCTGCCATAGTGATAGCGCCGACTTCGCGGGCAATTTCCACAAACTTTTTATAGTCAAGTGTTCTCGAATAGGCAGAAAATCCAGCGAGAATTATTTTGGGCTTATGCTCTAATGCCACCCGGCGTAAATCTGCATAATCAATTTCCCCGGTATCGGGATTTTTCATTTTATAAGTGACGAATTTATAAATTTTGGCCGGCAAGGTCATCGGATGCCCATGGGTCAAATGTCCGCCATGCGATAAATCCATGCCGAGCACTGTATCCCCCGGCGCTAAAAGCGCCGCGTACACGGCTAAATTGGCCGGAGCACCGGAGTGCGGTTGAACATTAGCAAATTTGCATTTAAATAATTTACAAACACGTTCAATCGCTAAGCGCTCAACAGCATCGGTAAAATCTTGCCCGCCATAATAACGCCTGCCAGGATAGCCTTCAGAATATTTGTTGGTAAAAACGGAGCCGTTTGCTTTCAAAACATCTTCGGAAACATAGTTTTCAGATGGAATTAATTCCAACCCTTCTTTTTGCCTTTTTTCTTCAGCCTTTATCAGTTCTTCTACTAGTTTATCTCGCATCCCGTTAGAAATTTATTATTTAATAATCTACCACGGTTCCCGCCAGTTAAATTTCTAACGGGACGCATTTTTCCATTGTATCACATTTCATAATTATGCTGCCAAACAAATCAGTCCTGAAAATTTTTGCGCCGAATTGGCTTAAGGTATCCAGGGTTTCTTCGTGCGGATGGCCATATTTATTATCTTTGCCATCCGAAATTAATGCATATTGCGGTGATACAGCTTTTACAAATTCTCCCGATGTAGAGGTGCGTGAACCATGATGCCCGACTTTTAAGATAGTGCTTTTTAGTTGTGTTAAAGAATTTTCAGAGAGAATTATTCTTTCAGTTTTCATCGTACTGTCGCCGGTGAGCATTACGGAAGTCTGGCCGTAGGTAAGACGCGCCACGACCGAGCCGTCATTCGTCGTCCACGCCACGACGTCGCGGTCAGGAAATAAAATATCAATAAATGCGCCTCCACCCATGTCTAATTTCATTCCCCTCCTTGCCAGAATGTTTGGAATATTTTGCTTGGCAATTTCATTTTTAAAATTCTGATAAATTTTAGAGTCAGTCAAAGTTCCAGGTTCAAAAACTGCGCCCACTTTATAATTTTTCAAAATATCCAAAAACCCGCCGACATGATCAGCATCCGGATTAGTAATCACCAAGACATCAATGCTTTTATCAAATGGCGACATCACTTGCGCGAGTGGTCCTAAGACCTTTCGCGCCGGGCCTGCATCAAACATAATTTGCGTTCCCGTCGGGGACTCAATAAAAAGCGCATCACCCTGACCAACATCCAGCATTGCAAAAGTCAGACCGCGATGAGAATTTTGCCAATCTAAACGAAAAAGAAAAATATTTACCAATAAAAGCAAAAGAGCAAAAATCCACAATCCATACTTTCGGCCATATCTCTTGTCATTTTCAAGCATGTTATAATACTAGCACACATGAAATTTGAAGAAATAAAATTTAATATAGGCGCTCTTAATGGCATTTCAGCAAGAAATGTGGAGGAACATTTGAAACTTTATGCGGGTTATGTAAAAAATACAAATTTAATTTTGGAGAAAATTCCAGAATATGAAGGTTATACAAAAGAAGATGCTTTTGCTCCCTATGTCGTAAGCGAAATTCAACGCAGGTTCGGTTTTGAATTCAACGGAATGCGAAATCATGAATATTTTTTTAAATCGCTGGAGGGTGGAACAAAATCACTGCCGGAAAATTCTGCATTTAAAAAGGAAATAGAAAAAGACCTGCCTTTTGATAAGTGGCTCGATATTTTTAAATCCCTCGCGATGACTCGCGGTGTCGGCTGGGCAGTATTGTATTGGGACAAACAAACAAAACAATTCGTCGCTACCTGGGTAGATGAACACCACATGGGGCAATTAAATGGACTTAATTGGATTCTTGGAATCGATATGTGGGAACATGCTTTCGTCTACGATTATTCAACGTCCGAAAAGAAAAAATACGTAGATGCATTTTTTGAAAACTTGAATTGGGAAGTGATAGAAGAAAGCTTCAAAAACGCTCAGTAAAAAAACTTTTTATATTCTTTCCAAAAAGTCTATAAATAAAATAAACGTAAATAATTAGTGTAAGCCAAAGAGGAAAATTTGGGAAAGAAAATGCGGCAAATGGTAGATTAGAGAAGAAACTGATAACGCTTAATTCGTAATGCAAAAATAAATATGAAATAAAGCCAAACGGTACGGCAAATGCATACCATATTAATCCTGCAAAACCAGTTATAAATCCAAGCATCATCGTAAATGGAATAAGGGGTAGAATTAAAATATTCGCGGGCAAAGCGACGAGAGAAAAATTTCCCATTTTGTAAAGAATAAAAGGAAAAACGAAAATATAAGCGGCGCAGGTGACGGAAATTATATCCCGCAAACCAAAATTTTTTGTGACCCATTTAAAATATTTTTCAATTTTAGGCGCAAAAAATATCACCGCGATGGTGGCGATAAAAGAAAGTTGAAAAGAGACATCAAAGACT